>NZ_JBEXGL010000012.1:0-220504 GCF_040607315.1 Micromonospora sp. NPDC005305
AGGAGGGGCCCCTTGTTAACAGACGTCTGTTAACAAGGGGCCCCTCCTTACCGGGCGGCGAAGACCTGGTCGCTGACCAGCCGGGCCGCGCCGACCAGGCCGGCCCGGTCGTCGAGGTCGGAGAGGACGATCGGCATGCTGCCGGTGGCCAGCGGGGTGGAGCGCCGGTAGACCACGCCCCGGATCTCGGCGAGCAGGACCGGCCCGATGCCCGGGGCCGCTCCGCCGATGATCACGATGGCCGGGTTCACGAAGCTGACCAGGCCGACCAGCACCTGCCCGAGCCGGCGGGCGGCGTCGCGGACCAGCGTCTGCGCGGCCGGGTCCCCGGCGGTCGCCGCCGCGGCCACGTCGGCCACGGTGAGCGTGCCGGCGGCGGCCAGCCGCTCGGCGAGCGCCGTCGAGCGCCCGGCCCGCGCAGCCGTCACCGCCTCCCGCACCAGAGCCGAATCCCCGCAGTACGCCTCGACGCAGCCGGTGTTGCCGCACCCGCAGAGCGGCCCGCCCTCGGTGAGCTGGAGGTGCCCGATGTCCCCGGCCCCGCTGGCCGCGCCCCGGTACAGCGCCCCGCCGAGCACCAGCCCGCAGCCCACCGCGTCGCCCAGCTTGACGTAGAGGAAGTCGTCGAACGGCCGGCCCGTGCCGGCGTGCCGCTCGCCCAGGGCCATCACGTTGGCGTCGTTGTCGACCTGCACCGGGCAGCCCAGCTCGGCGGCGATCGTGTCGCGTACCGGGAACTGGTGCCAGCCGGGCAGGGCGGGCGGGGAGACCGGGGCGCCCTCGCGGACCGCGACCGGCGCGGGGAGCGCGACACCGACGCCGGCCAGCCGGGCCAGCCCGGCCTCGGCCCGCAGCTTGCCGAGCAGTTCGACCGCCCGGCCGACCACCACCTCCGGGCCGAGCCGCACGTCGACCGGCTCGTCGTGCCGCGCGAGCAGGGTCAGCTCGCCGTCGGTGAGCGCGACCGCCAGCCGCCCGTCGCCGATCCGCACCGCGCCGAAGCGCACGAGCCGGGCGATCCGCAGCAGCGAGGAACGCCGGCCACCCCGGGACGCGGCCGGCCCGGCGGTCTCCACCAGGCCCTGCGCGGCCAGCCGCTCCACCTCGCTGGTGAACCGGGCCCGGGGCAGGCCCAGGGCGTCGGCCAGTTCGACCCGCGAGCGCGGGCCGTCGTCGCGCAGCAGGCGCAGCAGCCGCGCCTGGTCGGCGGTCTCCGGTCCGACCATCGTCATCACGATCACCTCCCCCCGAATGTGCCACACCGCCATCACGACCGCGTGACGCGAGGGGCCGCACCGGTTTCCCGGTGCGGCCCCTGCGATCCGGTGTCGAGTCCGTCAGCCCCGCAGACCCGACATGTGCCGATAGCTGACCTCCGCGTAGCGCAGGGACCGGCCCGGGTCGGCGGCGCCGCCCGGTGCGTTGTCCTGCTCCCACATCGGGTTGTGGTAACCCTTCGCGCCCATGTTCGCGAAGAAGTTGCCGTAGTCGATGTCGCCCTGGCCGAGCGGCACCATCTCGTACCCGGCCGCGCTGGCCGGGTTGTACGTGCCGTCCTTGGCGTGGAACAGCGGGAACCGCTTGGTCTGCGCGGCGACCACGGCCAGCGGGTCGAAGACGCTGGTCCGGGTCACCCCGTCCGGGTCGGTGTAGCTGCGGAACCGGTGCTGGGCCACGTGCGCCCAGTAGATGTCCATCTCGAACCAGACCCACTCCGGGTTGGTCCGCGCGATGAAGTACTCCAACTTGCGCACACCCGAGGACCGGGTCGGCCGGCCCTGCGCGTCCAGCGGGCCGCTGTCGCGCAGGAAGTCGTACGCGGCGTCGTGGTTGTGGGTGTAGAGCTTCAGGCCCCGGGCCGCGGCCATCTCGCCGAAGGTGTTCCACCGGTCCACGGCGGCGTCCCAGTCGGCCTTGTAGTTGCTGCCGGTCGGGTCGTTGCCGGTGCCGATGTGCGTCATGCCGAGGATCTCGGCGGTGTCCAGGGTCTGCTCGAACGCCGCGATGGTGTCCGGGGTGACCGTGCTCGGGACGGAGGCGTGCGAGCCGTTGGCACGCAGCCCGTTGTCGTCCAGGATCTGGCGGATCTCCGCCGGGGTGATCTGCCGGCCGAGGATCGAGGTGTGCTGGGTGTACCCGGCGAACTCGACCTCCTTGTAGCCGATCTCGGCGAGCCGGGCGAGCACGCGCTCGAACCCGTACGGCACGCCGGTGGCGTCCGGGGCGGCGCCGATCCGGTCGCGGACGCTGTAGAGGATGATGCCCCGCTTGCCGGTCGGGACGAGCACCCCGTTGCTGGCGAACGCGGCCGACGGGGCGAGCCCGGCGGCGACGGCGCCCGCCGCCCCGGCGATGGTGCCGAGCACCCGGCGACGGCTCAGGCCGTGCGATGTGTCGTTCATGTCCTGACTGCCTCTCTGGACGCGGGTCCGCCTCAGCCTCGGTGACGTGGCTGAAGAGGTCGCTGGAAGGGACAAGAGCCTGGCCAGGTTCTATGCGAGACGATATTTGCGACCGAGACCAAAGAGAAGAGGTTGCCGCCAAAAGTTTTTCATTGATCCCCACTACTTTTGTTCAGAATAAGCGAAAGTAGGAGCGGGGTCTCGTTCGGACAGACGAGAGCGGGCCGGACGCCCATGGCGATCGGCCCGCTCTCGGGGGTGGGTCAGAGGTTGGTGCTCGTGCCGGACGACTTGGTGGTCGACGAGCCGGTCGAGCTGGTCGAACCCGTGCCGGTCGAGCCGGACTTGGCGCCGACGGCGGCCGGCGTGCCGGCGAACGGCTTGTCGGCGTCGGTCAGCCCCGGCTTGCTGCCGGTGCTGCTGCCGTTGCCGTTGCCGGTGCCCAGCTTCTCGCCGAGCTTGGTCTGCCCCAGCTTGTCCTTGCCCTCCGAGTAGAGCCGGGTCGCCTGGGCCTGCGCGACCCCCGCCGCCTCCTGGACGGTCGGGTGGTCGAGCACCTTGCGACCCCGGACCACCAACTCCTCGTACTTCTCCCGGCCGGCACGGGCGCCCAGGACGAATCCCGCAGCCAGCCCGCCAAGAAACATGATCTTTCCGCGCATGGCGGCTCCTTCCGTACCTGACGCGCCGCCGATCCCGACCGGGGGTCCGGGCGGGAGCGACCTTCTCGCGCCTGCATTCTCTGTCGGCGGCTAACTACCCATCCTGCTCTCCGCTCATGCCTCCTTGTGCCGAGATGGCGATTTGTCCGGTATTCTGAGCGGGTTCCGGGGCGGGTCGCCGGGCGGGGGAAGTCGGGTAACCCCCTGGCGCACCACCCCCCGATGTCCTGTACTCTTGTCCCCGTCGCACGGCGCGGAGAGATCCGCAGCCGGGTGACCTACGGTCCCCCGTAGCTCAATTGGCAGAGCAGCCGGCTGTTAACCGGCAGGTTTTTGGTTCGAGTCCAAACGGGGGAGCAACACTCCACACACAACGCCCGTCGGCCAGGCCGACGGGCGTTTCTGTTCGCACCCCCCCCGCCCGCCCCGCCCCGCCCCGCGCCCGCGCCTCCGCGCGTTGATCATGAAGTTATTGCCCTCGGAACACCCTTTCCCGGGCAATAACTTCATGATCAACGCCGCAGAGGGCGTCCGTGCCGGGTGCGTGGTCGGGGTTTTCGCCCGGTGGTGTCGCTTTGCCCGGCAGGATGGTCGATGTCGACTTAGACTCGCGCTGCGTCGATTGCTGCGTCGGTTCAGGGGTGGAGGGGATGGCTGGAGGGCGGAGCCGCTGGACCGCGACGCTGGTCGCGGTCGTCGTGGTGCTGGGCTGGCTGGTCGTCGGCGGCCTCGCCGGTCCCTACTCCGGAAAGCTCGGCGACGTCGCCACCAACGACAACGCCGCCTTCCTGCCCACCGACGCCGAGGCCACCCGGGCGCAGGACCTCGCCGCCGGCTTCCTGGACCGGGAGACCACCCCGGCGCTCGTCGTCTACGAACGCACCTCCGGCATCACCCCCGCCGACCAGGAGCGCATCCGGGCCGAGGCGGCCCGTTTCGCGCAACTGCCGGGCGTCGTCGGGCCGCTGCCGCCGCCGATCGTCAGCCAGGACCGGCAGGCCGTGCAGGTCATCGTCCCGATCGACGCGGCCGAGGGCGAACAGATCGGCGCGGTGGTCGACCGGCTGCGGGACATCGCCGGCGCCGACCGGGACGGGCTCACGGTGGACGTGGCCGGCCCGGCCGGCCTGCTCGCCGACCTGATCGAGGTGTTCACCGCCATCGACGGGCCGCTGCTGCTGGTCACCCTGGTCGTGGTGCTGGTCATCCTGCTGATCGTCTACCGCAGCCCGGTGCTCTGGGCCTTCCCGCTGCTCGCCGCCGGGATGTCGTACTCGCTGGCCTCGCTCGTCGTCTACGTCCTCGCGAAGAACGACGTCGTGAAGCTCAACGGGCAGGCCCAGGGCATCCTCACGGTCCTCGTCTTCGGCGCCGGCACCGACTACGCGCTGCTGCTCATCGCCCGCTACCGGGAGGAACTGCACCGGCACGAGCGGCCCTGGGACGCCATGCGGGCCGCCTGGAGGGGCGCCGCGCCGGCGATCATCGCGTCGGGCGCCACGGTCATCGTCAGCCTCCTCTGCCTGCTGCTGTCCAGCCTCAACTCCAACCGGGCGCTCGGCCCGGTGAGCGCCGTCGGCATCGCCGCCACCCTGCTGGTGATGCTGACCTTCCTCCCCGCCCTGCTGCTGCTCGGCGGCCGGTGGGCGTTCTGGCCCCGGCGACCCGCGTACGACCAGGCCGACCCGCGGACCGAACACGGCATCTGGGGGCGGATCGCGGGCTTCGTGGCGCGTCGCGCGCGTACCGTCTGGATCGTCACCGCGGTGGTCCTGGCCGCGCTCGCCCTCGGGGTGACCCAGCTCGGCGCCACCACCCTGGGGCAGTCCGACCTGTTCACCCAGCGCACCGACTCGGTGGCCGGCCAGGAGGTCATCGCCCGCCACTACCCGGCCGGCACCGGCAGCCCGGCCACCATCTTCACCAACCAGGCCACCGCCCAGCAGGTCGCCCGGGTGGCGCAGGGCGTGCCCGGGGTGTCCTCGGTCCAGCCGTTCAGCCGCCAGGGGCCCGCCGGGTCGCCCGAGGTGGTCGACGGGCGGGTGCAGTTGCAGGCCACCCTCGCCGACCCGCCGGACAGCAACGGCGCCGAACGCGCCGTCCGCGAGCTGCGCGTGGCCGTGCACCGGGTGCCCGGCGCGGACGCGGTGGTCGGCGGCTTCACCGCCATCAACGTGGACACCGCCGACGCGTCCACCCGGGACCGCAAGGTCATCATCCCGGTGGTGCTGCTGGTCATCGCGGTCATCCTCGCCGTGCTGCTGCGGGCCCTGCTCGCCCCCGTGCTGCTGATCGCCACGGTCGTGCTGTCGTTCCTCGCGACGCTCGGCCTCTGCGCGCTGATCTTCAGGTACGTCCTCGACTTCCCCGGAGTCGACCAGTCGTTCCCGCTGTTCGCGTTCGTCTTCCTGGTCGCGCTCGGCATCGACTACAACATCTTCCTGATGAGCCGGGTCCGCGAGGAATCGGTCCGGCGTGGCACGCGGGCCGGCGTGCTCACCGGCCTGGCCGTCACCGGCGGCGTGATCACCTCCGCCGGCATCGTGCTCGCCGCCACCTTCTCCGCGCTCGCCGTGCTGCCGCTCGTGGTGCTCGTCGAGCTGGGCGTGGCGGTCGCCGCCGGGGTCCTGCTCGACACCATCGTGGTCCGCTCGCTGCTGGTGCCCGCGCTCGCGTACGACATCGGTCCGAAGATCTGGTGGCCGGGCCGCTTGTCCCGGACGAACCGCAACGGCGACCGGGCCGGGGCGGAGGGGGACCATGCCCGCTGAGACGGACGTCGTCATCGTCGGCGGCGGCCTGGCCGGCCTCGCCGCCGCCCGCCGGCTGCACCGGGCCGGCGTGCCCTGGCGGCTGCTGGAGGCCGCCGACCGGCTCGGCGGCCGCGTCGCCACCGACGAGGTCGACGGCTACCTGCTGGACTGGGGCTTCCAGGTGCTCAACACGGCGTACCCGCGGCTCGGCGGCCTCGTCGACCTCGGCGCCCTCGACCTGGGCTGGTTCACCCCCGGCGTGCTCGTGCGCCGCGGCGACCGCCTGGAACGCCTGGTCAACCCGCTGCGCGACCCCGCGGGCGCGGCCGGCACGGTGGCCGCGGGCGTCGGGTCGCTGGTCGACCGGCTACGCTTCGCCGCGCTCGCCACCGGCTGCGCCACCCTGCCGATGGGCCGGCTGCTCAACGCGCCCGAGACCACCAGCGAGGCCGCGCTGCGCCGGGCCGGGCTCTCCGCCGCGTTCATCGAGGAACTGCTCCGGCCGTTCCTCTCCGGCGTGCTGCTCGACCGCGAGCTGGCCACCTCCAGCCACGTGCTGGCCGTCCTCCTGCGCGCGTTCGCCCGCGGCCGGATCGGGCTGCCCGCCCGCGGCATGGCCGCGCTGCCCCGGGCCGTCGCCGGCCCGCTGCCCGCCGAGCTGATCGACCTGCACACCCCGGTCACCGAGGTCGCCCCGGGCCGCGTCCGCACCCCCGCCGGCGAGATCGCCTGCCGCGCCGTCGTGGTCGCCGCCGACCCGCCGGCGGCGGCCACCCTGCTGCCCCGGCTTCAAGGGGTACGCATGCACAGCTACACGACCTATTACCACAGCGCCGACACCCCGCCGCTGGCCGAGCCGACCCTGCTGCTCGACGGGGAGCGGGGCGAGCTGGTCGCCAACACGGTGGTGGTCAGCAACGCGGCGCCCACCTACGCGCCCGCCGGAAAGCACCTCGTGGCCACCTCCGTGGTCGGCCCGCCGGCCCCACCCGAGCCGCTGATCCGCATTGAGCTGGACCGCCTCTACGGGCGCTCCACCGCCGACTGGACCCACCTGGCGACCGTGTCGGTGCCGCACGCCCTGCCCGCCGCGCCGCCGCCGCAGGGCCGACTGCGCAAGCCGGTCGCGCTCGGCGACGGGCTCTACGTCGCCGGCGACCACCGCGACACCCCGTCCATCCAGGGAGCCCTCGCCAGCGGCTGGCGGACCGCCGGGGCGGTGCTCGCCGAGCTGCGCGGCACATCGTGATGGATCTCCCGCGGCGCGCCCCGGCCTCCGCCCGTGCCACCGATGGGGACGCTGCGCGCTGTTATCCTCGCGTTGCCCATCGTGCCGGGCAGATCACCAACCCGGCCCGACGGATGATGGTCGGTGATCCGTTGAGCGGGTTACGATCCGGCGCGGTAGCGGGGCGGTAGCTCAGCGGGTTAGAGCAGGGGACTCATAATCCCTCGGTCGCGGGTTCGAGTCCCGCCCGCCCCACCAGGCAATACACAGTTCCGCCGATCTTTCCGTGGTGCTACTCGTGGTGCGAGCGCGCTACGGTCGGCCCATGGCGACGGCGAACGGGCGCGGGAAGCGCCAGCGCGCCGAGATCGAAGAGCTGCCTAGCGGCTCACTCAGGGTGAAGGTCTACGCGGGCAACGGAATTGATCGCATCCGGCGTTGATGTCCGGACCGTGGCCGGACGTCTGGGCCACGGCGGTGGAGGAGCAACGACCCTCCGTGTATATGCCGCCTGGCTATCAGAGTCCGACCAGCGTGCCGCTGCCACCCTGGCTGCAAGGATGCCCTCTCGTCCCTCAGCTTCGGAGGCGAATTCAGTCGGCTAGGGGGATACGCCGGCTGTAGACCAGTCAACTAGCAGATTGTTAATCACCTCTGACGACGGAACCCCCACTACATCGGCAAAAAACTCGCTCACGCCGACCTCTAACGCGACTCCTTTTACGGGATTTACGACAGCAAGCGCGTCTGGTATGCGTTGATGGGCGGCAAAGTACAACACCACGTATGCCACCATCTGACGAAGATCTACCGAGCGAAACGGTCGGTTGACCGCCTTCACTTCCACGAGCGTCTTAATCGAAATTCCCGAGGAGTAGTCGTTCGCAATGAGATCAGGCAAACCCCCTGAGATCCAGCCGCAACCAGGCAGGCTTGGCTCTACCTCTATTGAAGTGAACGTGTGCGTGAGGGTGCAGTAGCTGTTGAGGCGTTGCGCCAGCATCAGAGCAACCTCAATTTCATCCTGATCGAGTTGATCGCCTAGATCGACTTGGTTGGCAACTTGAGTGAGCCGGCTCGTGGCCCTCTCGATTGCCCGCCGCAGGTTCGGCTTATCGCCGCGTTGATGATCCGCCCATAAATAGAACGCTGTCTCAGATACGAGGGCGTGCCTCCTCGGCCGATGTGCCCATTCGATCGGGGGAGCGAACCGCCGTGGGCCAGCGTTGGAGATTCTTACGAAGTGTTCCAAGCGGGGCAGTATTGCATTCCAGTATGAGCTACTTGTGGTGGCAAACCTCTCAGCCGTAGGCATCAGAACGGAAGATCCTTGCGGTTGGCCTTCACGCGTTCCTCCATCCACTTCTTGGCGATGTCATCGAATCCGGAAATGCCCCGGCTGATGCTCTGTCGCCAGTGGCGTCCCTCGTCGCCAAGTGAGAATGAGGCCAGGAGAATAGCTCGCTGCACCCATGGATGCAGGTTCCTCCATTGCTTCCGCTTATCCGACAGCCAGTAGTCCGCCTTCCAGCCATGCATAAGATACACGATATCGCGCTGGATGAACGGTGGTGCCGATTCGAATATCCTTGCGGCAAGTGGGACGTTTTCCTCGGAATGGTCGTGCTTGAGAATGCGGAGCGCGTAGGCGAGGTTAACAGGAACCATTACCCAGTACTCTTCAGCCTGAATCCTTCGGCGAATCTCTGCGGGGAGCTTTTTCGCCAATGCTGGAGAGACATTCGGCAGCACCTCCTCCAGGACGCGAAGCACAACTGGAAGTGCTGGAGCAAGTACGTCTAGGTTCGCCACAAGCATCTCTGCGGCGGCATCGCGAACCTCGACGTCGAAGAGCTTGATGATTCGTGCCAGCTTCTTGACCACCGGTGAGTTGACCCGACTCTTGGCGACCTCGGCAGTGAGCATGCCGATAACATCGAACTGCTCGACGTCGTGTCTCAGGCGCTCGTAATCCTCATCTCTGGTGTCCGAGTAGGGATCGAAACGCAGGGACAGCTTGAGCAGCCGTCTTTCGTCGCGCTCTTGAGGACTTAGTTCGTCCGAATCCTCGGGTAGGAGTAGCGGAGACCTGACGAAGTCCTTGGTGGAGAGAACCCGGGTCTTATGTCTCTGCAGAGTCAGCCCTTCGTTTCTTTGAAGCGCCTCGGTCAAAAACACTAGAGCTCTGAAGGCGTCTTCTCGGGTGTCTGCAAATAGCCGATAGTCGTCGGCGTAACGGCAGAACTTGATCCCCCTCGACACTAGCAGTCGGTCGACGCGGTTTAAGAGGAGTTCTGAGAATATCCGGGCCGCCTGTCCGCCTACGGGCAGGCCATAGGATACGCCACCGGAGAATCCTGTGAGCAATTTGATTACCTTACTTGGAACATCGCCCACCTCCCCGAGAAGATTGAGAGAGTTCTGCAATCGGTGGTGGTAGATCCTGCCGTAGAAGTCTGCAATATCGCAGATCGCTATGTAGTTGTAGTTCTGGGCAATGCTCTGGCTCGCCTCAGAGAAACTATTCCAGGATCCAATCTCAAAAATGGAGGAGGTCTCGCGGTTGATGTTCAGTCGATATGAAAAGACGGCCTGCTGGGAAGCTGGAATTCTTGCCGCTTCTATCTCTGGAGAGATCCTCAACGCCAAGCCGAGCATGTACGCATTCCAGATCGGGTCTATCTGGGATACGTACCGGAATCCTTCGTACGTGATTAGCGAAAGCGCGCCCTCGATGTATGGCGGATGCGAATCAAGGGCTGACGTCAAGTCACCGTCAATCTTCTTGAGTAGGGCGACAGTCTCATCTTTGCGATCATGGAAGATGATATTTTCTGGGGCGAAAGGGAAGACGTCCGTATCTCCCCAGCGCGAGATGTGGCTTACCGCAAGGTTGAACGATTCCTCTAGTCCGAGCAAAGTAGAGCCCACTTCGGGTGAGGGGTCGGAGCTGAGCATGGAATTTTCCCGGAAGCCAGTAGTGGAAGGCAACCCAGAGGAGCTATCTGGCATTAGTGTTGAATTTCCCAAATCGCTTGAATCACCCAAAACAGTAGTGGTGTCGATGGTTTGCATCCCGGGCGCTCTGGCCTCCGGCTGGCGTAGGTTCGCTCGGATGACGAACTTGGAAGCTGCCTCTGGCCTAGCTCACGAAATGCTTGCTGACGCGCTGCCGCGTCCCTGGATGCACGTGCAGAGGGTCGCTGACAAGGCATCCGAGGTTTCTTCGGTGTTCTGGCACCTCCTGGTCCTCGTGCTCGACTGGACGCGGCAGGCAGCGCCGAAGGTGTCTGGGCTGTCGATGCGGCAGTTCATCCCGTAGGCGCAAGCCCTCGGCGGCTTCCTCGCCCACCACGGCATCGACGGATTCGTCACCAACGCCGCCGACGTACGCGAGATCGACGAAGACGAAACGCGCTGGCGCGCGTTCCTCACCACCTGACACGACCGCCACGGCGCCCGTGCAATGACCGCCGCCGACCTGCGCCGCGACGCCGAACCGCTGCAGCTCGGCAGCGACATCAACGACCCGTGGGACGGGCAGTTCCTCACCACCCACAACGGCCGCCTACCTAACCCGCTGCAACACGGCCGGATGCTCACCGGGCAGGCCGGACGCTGGCGGGGCGATCACGTCATCCGCGCCGGCCGCAACGACCGAGGCGACCGCGCCGTGTTCTGGGTCGAGCACCACGACGGACACCACGCAGACATCCTGGTCAGGCATGGTGCCGACGACCCGGGGCGGATCGCATCGAGGTCCGGACCGACGCCCTCAGTCCGCACCGCGTCCGCAGCAGCATGACGCGCCGCCCGGTCGAGGCGGTCCGCCGCCTGGTCCAGATCGTTTTCGAAGAGGTCCGCGTACACCTCCAGCGTCATGGCCGCCGAGGCATGTCCGAGCATCCGCTGCACCGCCTTCACGTTGGCGCCCTCAGCCACCGTGAGACTGGCCGCCGTGTGCCGCAGCTCGTGCGGCGTCAGGCCCGTGAGCCCGACCGACTCCGCAGCCCGATCGAAGACGCGGCGACGGAAGTTGTTGTTGCGCAGCACCTCGCCGGCCGGGGAGGTGAACACCAGCTCGTCACCAGCACGGCCAGCGATCTGGGCGGCGATCGGCCCGACCAGGAATCGGGGGAGCGGTACCGACCGGCGGTGATGCGTCTTCGGCGTACCGAGCACCGCTCGTCCGTTGACCTCGGTCACCGACTCCGCCACCAGCAGCCGGCGCTTGACCAGGTTCACCCGTCGCACCCGCAGCGCAGCCAGCTCGCCCCAGCGCAGCCCCGTGTAGGCCAGCACGCGGACGATCAGCCCGTGTGGTTCTGCCGCTGCCGCCAGCTCGCCGACCTGGGCGGGTGTCAGGAACACCTTGTCGGCACGGCCCACGCGGGGCAACCGCACACCGGCCGCGACGTTGCGAGTCAGCCGACCATCCCGGACGGCATGGGCGAGCAGCAGCGAGAACACCCGATGTGCTTGCCGAACGGTGGACGGTGCAAGATCGGCCTGCGTCATCCTGCGCACCCACTCGCCAACGTCCACGTGCGTGACTGCCGAAAGCGGGACGCGTGCCCACACCGGAAGCTCCTGCATCCGAAGGAGGCTGTCGTACCGCTGGCGGGTCGACGGCTTGAGCTGCGCCTGATTGTCGAGCCAGCGAACGGCCCACTCGCCAACCGGGACGCGCGCCAAAGCCGGATCGACCCACTCACCGCGGGCGAGAGCCGTCTTCACCGAGGCGAGCCACCGATCTGCGTCAACCTTGCGGTCGAAGTGTCGAGCGTGCTCCTTGCCGGGAGCGTCCCGGTACCGGGCACGCCACTTCCCCGAGGTCCAGGGGCGGCAGGTGCCGCCGACGAAACGTCCTGCCATGCCGATGTGAGTGCGACGGTTGACCGGTTGACAGAAATCAAGCCGGAGAGTGTCGGATCTGCCGGGTGCCGTTCGTAGCTTATGCAGAGACGGACGTCGGGTCCGGGGACGATCAGAGGGAGCGGACATGCCTGAGTACCTCATCTACTTCAATCAGCAGTGGGTGGGTGACCACACCGAGGAGTGGTTCCGCGGGCGCGGTCCACTCGCCAGGGCGGTTGTTGATGAGATCAAGGCCGCCGGGGCATTCGTCTTCGCCGGGGGCCTGGAGGAAGAGGACGGCCCAGTCTTCAACGCAGACGCCACAAGCGGTGCGATGGTCTTCACCGACGGGCCCTATGTCGAGAGCAAGGAGTTCCTGGGTGGCCTGACCATCGTGGACGTGCCGGATGAGGCGACCGCCCGGATATGGGCCGGCAAAATCGCGGAGGCATGCGGCTGGCCGCAGGAGGTTCGCCGGTTCAAGCCGCGGCGCGTCCTGCAGGGATGAGGGTCCTGATCACAGCACCGACCAGGGCCGTCAGCCGGCCTCGTGGTTCCGCTCCGACTCCGACCTGTCTCTGCGCGGCGACCCGGACTCGCCGCTTGGTCCCGGTCCGGCCCCGCCGGTCGGGCCCGGCCCACCCTGCTCGCCGGTCAGCTCCGCGTCGGGCTGATAGCGGTACGCCGCCTCCCGTACCGCCGAGTCGGACTCTAGTCCGGCGCCGAGCGCGCCGCCGACCGTCGCCAGCGAGCTGGCCAGCCAGCCCAGTTTGACCTGGTGGGCGACGCCGGCCGGTCGGCCGGTGGATTCAGCGAGCAGGTCCCAGGGGACGAGGGCGATCGCCCCGATGATGGTCAGCGCGGCGAGCGCCACGTACAGCGCGAGGACGCCGACCACCACGGTGAGCACGGTGACCACGTTGAAGAGGACGACCTGCTCCCGGGCGCCCGGGTCGCGCGGAACCCGCTCCCAGAGGCGCGCGCCGAGCACCATGGTCAGCACCACCGCCAGGACGGAGCTGGCCGCGAGCAGGCCGAGCCGCAGGTTGCCCAACGCCGCCGACAGCTGCCAAATATCGGCGCTCACCAGGGCGAGGACGGCGGTCGCGAAGGCACCGACCAGCAGCCGGGAGAGCCGGACGGCCAGCCGCCACGGCCGGTTCGCCCGGAGCATGCCGAGCAGCACCCGCAGATTGCCGCCGATCACCCCGGCCAGCAGGCCGATGCCGGACGCCTGGGGGTTCACGCGCGCGCCGAGTTCCCGGGCCCGCCGTCCGATGGCTAGGTGCAGGCGGCGCGGGCCGGCCCGTACCGGGTCGCCGACCGCGTCGGTATCGCCGAGCAGTGCGGCGAGGAGCCGGTCCCCGGCCGCGGCCATCCGCCGGGCCACGGCGACGGGGCCGAGCGCGGGCATGGAAAGGACCGCGACGCCGTGGGTGGTGCTGGCGTGCGCGACCACGGGCCGCCGCGCGGTCTGCAACGGCAGGTCCGTCACGCAGAGGACCAGACTCCAGCCCTCGGCCAGCATCCGGCGCCGGGCTGCCTCGATGAGCTGGCCGAGATCGGCCGGCCCTTCGACGAGCCGCGCCACCTGGAGGCGTACCGCCCAGTCGACCTCCGGGACCCGGTTGCGGAGCCGGTCGGCGAGCTCCGTGGCGGCCTCCCGCGCCAGGTCGGCCGCGGCCCCGGGGGCGGCCACGACACCCACGACGACGGACCCCCGCCCGGTCACCACACTCCCGGAGCCGGCTCGGCCGCTCCCGCGGGCGCGGCGCCGGTCCGTGGCGCCGTCGTCAACACTCGAGGTCGTCCTTCAGGATGCTCATGGCCGGCTTCAGCCGCTCGGTATAGAGCGGCAGCAGGTCCTCCTTGATGGCCGCCCGGGCCGCTTCGTCCACCGTCAGCAGTTCCTCCTCGTTGGTTGAGCCGTTGTCGGAGGCGTTCGTCCGGCGCAGGCCCGGGGTGTTCCAGTCGGTGGTGACGCTGCTGGCGCACGATTGCCGCCTCCCGTCCCTGTCGGCCTGGTCGAGCTAGTCCCCGGTAGGCGCCGACTCATTCATCCGCGCCCCGGCGGCCACGCCGACCCACCGGTCAGGGCTGGTACTGGCTGCGGGTGCGGGGCAGCCACTGGGGGTGCTGGTCGCGTAGGTAGCGGATCAATCCCTCGCGTAGGTCGCAGCGCAGGTCCCAGGCGCTGGCGCCGTCCGCGGCCGAGGCCTGCACCTGGATGACCACGGTCTGCGGGGTGACGTCGACCATCTGGAGCACCCACTGGTCTCGATCCCACAGCGGTGAGGACTCGACCAGTCGGCGTGCCTCCCGGCGGAGGTCGTCCAGGTCGGCGGTGTGGTCGACATGGATCTGGATCTTGCCGACCACCCGCGACTCGTTCCGGGTCCAGTTCTGGAACGGCCGCTCAGTGAAGTACGTGGTCGGCAGGATGAGCATCCGGTCGTCCCAGAGCCGGATCACCACGTTGGTCAGCTGCACCTCCTCGACCCGGCCCCATTCGCCGTCCACCACCAGCACGTCGCCCACGTGCATTCCGTCGGCGAAGGCGACCTGGATGCCGGCGAACGCGTTGGCGAGCGCGGTTCGGGCGGAGAGGCCGATCAGCGCGCCGACCACCCCGGCCGAGGTCAGAATGGAGATGCCGAAGAGGCGTACCGGCCGGAAGGTCATCAGGATCAGGCCGATTGCGGCGACCGTAATTACGGCGACGGTGAGCCGCCGCACGGGGCGGATCTGGGTCCGCGCCCGCCGGATCCGCCGGCTGGTGACCACGTCGCTCGGCAGCCGGCTGAACGCGACCGCTTCAACGACGCTCAATGCCTTGATCACCAGCCACGCGCTGAGGGCGATCAGGACCAGCAGGATGGCGTGCCGCAGATAACGCTGCCACTCGGCCCGTCCGGGCGGCAGCGCGTAGTGCAGCGCCCCGACCAGCAGGACCGCGGCCGCCGGGCGGCGGCAGGCGTGCCGCAGCGGCTCCAGCAGCCACTTGTAGCGGCCACGGGCACCTCGGCGGATCAGCATGCCGGAGACCAGGTCCACGACCACGGCCGCCGCCAGTGCGGCCAACACGATCAACGCGGTACGCATCAGATGCTGTTCACCGTGATCCCGATGCCGCCTCTCCCGGGCTCGCGACGGCCTCCCCGCGTTCAGGGTGCCATCAGATCCGGTGGCAAGCGGCGGATATCGAGAATGCCAGACGGCCGTGACCGACGTCCGGCGGCTGCCGAACGAGAATCCGGTCCGCCGGAGCGGTCTCTGCGGCCTCCTCCCTGGCCGTGACAGATGCACGGATCTGCCGCCGACCCGCGCGCCCACCAGCTGCTACCGCCCAACTCTGCCGACGAGCGGACGTTGTCCGATGGTTCTGAACCGCTTGCCGCGATCGATGCAGGCTCGCACCGCGGTAGCTAGGGCCCTAGCATCGGCTCCATGATCGAGGACTTCGCGGATCGGCTCCTGTGCGAGGTGGCCCGCCTCGACCCCTGCACAGCGGTCGTCGATGCTGGCGAGCAGGATGTCGACGGGCTTACCGACTACGGCCCGGAGGGCCACCAGGCCCGCGCCGACCTCGCAGCCCGCGCCCTGCGCGAACTCGAGATCTCAGGTGACGCACTGCCGGCCGCGACCCCGCTGCACGCCCACCTCGCCGAACGGCTGCATACGCGTGTCGCCTTCCACGACGCCGGGGAGGACCTGCGCGAGCTGCACGCGGCGGCCACCGGTCCGCTCCAGCTCATCCGCCAGGCCGTCGAGGCCGCGGTTCCCGGCCGCGGCGCCGAGGGCGCGGAATTCGAGGAGGGCTGGGCTCGTGTCGGCGCACGCCTGGCCGCGATCCCCGCGGCCCTGGACGGGTATGCCCGCAGCCTCTTACTCGCCGCGGAGCGCGGCAATTTGCCGGCGCGGCGTCAGGTGGAGCTCGTCACGCAGCGCTGCCGCAACTGGATCGACGACGATGTCGCCCTGGTGGATCGCTATGGCGAGGGGCGTCAGCGGGCGTCGTTGCAGGCCGCAGCGACGGGCGCGCGAGAGGCGTACCAGCGACTGGCCGAGATGCTGACCGCGGACCTGGCACCGCGGGCGGTCGAGGAGGAAGCGTTCGGCCAGCAGCGGTACGCACTCTGGGTGCGCACCTTCCTCGCGGCCCAGCCTGACCTGCGCGAGCTGTACGACTGGGGCTGGGACGAGTTCCGAGCGACAGAGGCAGAGCTGATCGCGGAGGCGAAGGCCCTGGGCGGGAGCGTGCCAGAGGTGCTCGCCTGGCTCGGCAGCCCCGACGCACCCGGCACGCTGCACACCAGGGAGGCGTTCGCCGCCTGGCTGCAGGAGCTGTTGGAGGCCGCTACCGAGCGGCTGGACGGCCTGTACTTCGACATTCCCGCCCCGCTGCGGCGCATCGAGTCGCGGTTGACCACGTCGTCCGGTATTGCCTATATCGGGCCGTCCCGGGATCTGGCGCGGCCGGGTCGGGTCTGGTGGTCCCTGCCCGAGGACGGAGCGAGTTTCCCCACTTGGTACGCCTACAGCACCGCCTATCACGAGGGCGTTCCCGGCCACCACCTCCACCTCGGCTACGAGGTCTGCCGGGGAGGCCTCGGGCAGCGGCTGAACCTGCTCGGCGGCCTCTCCGGCAGTCAGGAGGGCTGGGCACTGTACGCCGAGCGGTTCATGGACGAGCTCGGGCTCTATGAACAGCCGGGTGCTCGACTGGGACATCTGTACATGCAGCTCCTGCGGGCGGCACGGGTCGTGCTCGACATCGGCCTGCACCTGCGGCTGCCGATGCCCTCTGGTGACGGAGCAGTGTGGACGCCGGATGCTGCGCTGGAGCTGCTGCGGGACCGCTGTCACCAGGGGCCGTACGCCTCCGCCGAACTCGGGCGTTACCTGGGCCGGCCAGGGCAGGCGCTGGCCTACAAGGTGGGTGAGCGCGTGTGGCTGGCAGGCCGTTCGTCCTTCCCCGGCGACCGGCGGGCATTCCATCGTCACGCGCTGGAGCTGGGTTCGCTGGGCTTGGATCAGTTGACGGCCGCCCTCCAGGCTGACCGCGCACCACTCGTGCACCGCGGTGCAACAAGCCAGGGACCGCGCTTGTAGCTGCGCGTCCTTGACGTCCGGCCAGTCTGAACCAGGGCCAGAGTCAACAGCGTTGACGGTTGGTCCAGGGATAAGTGCGGGGATCGTGTCGCCGTCCTGGTGCTACGGGTTCTGGCGTGGTGGTGAACCGGCGCTCGGTGTGGCTGACCGATGATTCTTCCGCGCCGTGCTGGTCTGTACGCCGAGTACCGACTCACGGGAGGCTGACACCATGCGAAAACTGAGCTTCGGCATGAGCCTGAGCCTGGACGGCTACATCGCTGCGCCTGGCGACGACCTCGGCTGGGGTGTGCCGAGCGACGAGCTGTTCCAGTGGTGGTCCGACCGGGTGGGGGCGACAGGCACGGCGCTGTACGGGCGCAAACTGTGGGAGACGATGAGCTCGCACTGGCCGACCGCCGACCAGCGGCCGGGTGCCACACCGGCGGAGATCGAGTTCGCCCGCCGCTGGCGGGACATGCCGAAGGTGGTGTTCTCCTCGACGAGCAGCACGGTGGACTGGAACACCCGCCTGGTCACCGGCGACGCGGTCACCGAGATCACCCGGCTCAAGGCCGAGGACGGCGGCCCCATGGATATCGGCGGCGCCACCCTCGCCGCGGTGGCCATGCGGGGCGGGCTGATCGACGAGTACGCGCTCGTCACTCATCCGGTCCTGGTAGGTGGCGGCACGCCGTTCTTTGCGGCGGTGGACAACTGGGTGAACCTGAGCCTGGTGGAGACCCGGACGTTCCCTGGCGGCGTGGTCCTGACCAGGTACGAGACCAGGCGCTGAGTACCCCACCCTCGGATCGGCCCGGGCTTCGGGCCGTCCAAGGATCTCGTGGCCGCCCCCGAAGCTCGCGGCGGGCGGGCTACCGAAGCCAGAGCCTGCCCTCACGCATTCTGTCAATCATCCATCTGGCGTATCCGCTGGCCCGAACAACGGGCTCGATTCGTGCCGCTGGTGCGTACAGCGGGGCCGTTGAGGCGTCCGGTCCACTGGTGGTGGCGTCCAGCACCGGTCACCCGTCGAGGGTCACCGGATGGCGCGGCGCCGTCGGGTCAGGAGCAGCAGCACGCCGCCACCCACCAGCATGGCGAGGCCGGTCCCGGCGGTCAGCCCGACCTGGGACCCGGTGATCGGCAAGCTGCCGCCACCACCAGCGCCACCACTGCCACCACCAGCGCCACCACCGTCACCGGGGTCGCCGCCACTACCTCCGCCGCTGCTGTTCGCGGCCACCACGACCGCGAACCCGTCCTGGTTGTCGCTGTCGTCCACGTCGACCGCCCGTACGGCGACGGCGTTCTTGGGAAGGTCGCTCCGCGCCGGGCCGGAACGGTCCGACGGCGGGTCGCTGAGGCCCTCGACCCGGACGGTCCCGTTTCGCAACGTGATCGGCGCCTTCGTGGCGGCCGACACCGTCACCAGGTGGTACAGCTCGACGACGGAGTAGAGCTGGTCGTTCGGGTCGGTGTCCTGGTCGACCGGAACGAGGGCCAGCCGGTCGTAGGTGCAGACCGCCGCACGCCCGGCCTCACCGAGGACGCATTCGCCCGGCGGTGTGGTGAACGTCGCGCCCGTGGGCAGGCGCAGCTCGACCTTGACGCCATCGACCGGCTTCCGCCCCTGGTTGGCGATCGTGTAGCGCACCGCGCCCGTCTCGCCCGGATTCAACGTGCCGGTGGATTTGAGGCTGCCGTCGGCAGCGATCCGCACCGACTGCGTCACGTCCGGCGCGATCACCGAAAGGTCGGCTTCGGAGTGATCCACCACCTCGATCGGGAACCACTTCGTGTTGTCGGCCGGATTCGTGTCGACCGGTTTGACATCGACCGTCACCTTGATCCGGCCCGCCAGGGGCTCTCCGGTCTGGACGGTGGCGAGGACGGCAAGGTCCATTGTCTCGCCCGGCCCCGGAAGCTGATCCTGTGCCAGGTCGCAGTACCAGCCGGAGAAATCGCCGTCGCACTCACCCGGCCCGCCGGTCGGCCAGAGCATGATCTTGAAACTCGACGGATCCAGCTCCGACGCGTCGACCCGGACGACGACCTGGGTCGGGGTCGCGTCGCCCCGGTTGCTGATCTTCAGGTGAAGCGTCTTCTTCGTGACCCCCAGCGGAATCGTCCCGCCGGCCAGGTCGACGGTGAGGTCCGTACCCGCCGGCGCCGTCGGCGCCGCCGAGGCGGACGCGGCGGGCACGCCGACCCCTCCGAGAAGAAGCAGCATGGTGGCCACCGTTCGGGGCAGCCACGGAAGTCCGAACCTCATGACGGAGCCCTCCGGATGAACGGACGGTGCGATCCGTGGACACTATCGGCACCCGGCCGGGTTCGGTATCCCCCGCACGACCCGTGTCGGAGGACGCGACCAGTCCCGCCGCCGGAACTCGTCGGTGTCCCGCCATAGAGTCGAGGGATGCTGATCCGGATCGAGGGCAGCGACCTGCCTGGGCGGCGGCTGGGCGCCGAGGCCGACGAGCTGCGGCTCCGTAACGTGCACGTGGGGATGCAGCGTAAGGCCGAGGTGGTCGACCGGATACCGGCCGACGCGCGGGAGGCGGCCTGGCAGTTCGAGGTCACCAGCCGCGAGGTGGACGGGCTGCTCGACGTCGGCGGGCCGTGGGTGCACGGCCGCCCGGGGGCGCGCTTCCTCTATCTCAGCTGGGGTGCGGTGACGGACGACCGCTTCGAGATGTTCCGCCGGGCGAAGCTCATGTTCGGTGACATCCCGACGCAGCTGCTCCGCGCCGGACACGACGGCGCCGGTGTGCTGGTGGGCCGGCTCCGGCTGACGGACGCCCAGGGCGGGCCGCTCTGTGCCCGCGTCCGACCGCCCCACGTCAGCTGGGCGGTGGAATGAGTGGCCCGGGTGAGGAAGGGCCGAGGGTGCGCTCTGATCCGAGTACGGATGCTCATTCGCGCGATGTTCCCACCGGGCAGGATCGGGCCGTGACGAAGACGACGCGTACCCTGCTCGGCGGCCTGCTCCTGGCGGCCGCCACCGTCGGCGCCTGGTGGGCCTGGCTGGGCTGGGAGTCGGGCTACACGGTCGACCCGGAGACCGGCGCGACCAGCGGCCCGTACGCCGTGTGGCAGGTGGCCGGCGCCGTGCTCACGCTGATCGTGATCGCCGCCGTGGGTGGCTGGTTCGTGAGCCCGTGGGTGGTGGCGCCGGTGATGACGGTGGCCTTCACCGCGGCCTGGGCGGCGCGGGCCGCGTCGACGGACGACACCGGGCTCTGGGCGGTGGGCGCGGCGCTGGTCGCCGTCGGCAGCGCCATCGGGGCGACGGTGGTCGGTGGCGGCGTGGCGTTGCTGCGCCGGCGGCGCGCGGGATGACGGTGGGGCGCGCCCGACGGCTCCAGGTCGCGGCGCGACGTCAGACGCGCCGACCTGGAGCCGTCGGATGCTCCGGCGGGCCCCGTTCAGGTCAGGCGAGCGTCTTCAGGTAGTCGGGGTTGGCCTTGAGCCATTCCTCGACGGCCTTCTCCTCGTCGCCCTTGTGGGTGTTGAACATCAGTTCCTCAAGGGACGCGAGCTGCGGGCCGTCCATCTTGAACCGCTTCAGCATCTCGGTGGCCTCGGGGAAGTCCTTGCCGAAGCCCTTGCGGGCGAAGGTGTTGATCTGCTCGGCCTGGCCGAGGGTGCCCTTCGGGTCGGCCAGGTCCTTCAGCTCGTACTTGGCGTAGGCCCAGTGCGGGTGCCAGAGGGTGACGGCGATCGGCTTCTTGTCGGCGATGGCGCCGTCGAGCGCGGCGAGCATGGCCGGGGTGGAGGAGGTCTTCAGTTTCATGGCCCCGTCCAGGCCGTAGCTGGGGAGCACCTTCTCCTGGGTGGCCTTGGTCAGGCCGGCGCCCGGCTCGATGCCGATGAGCTGCCCGCCGAAGGTGCCGGCCTTCGCGGCCAGGTCGTCGAGCGAGTCGACGCCCTCGACGTACTTCGGCACCGCGATGCTCAGGCTGGCGTCGTCGTGCCAGACGCCGAGCTTCTCCAGCTTGTCGCCGTACTTCTCCAGGTAGGAGGCGTGGGTCTGGGGCAGCCAGCCGTCGAGGAACAGGTCGATGTCGCCGCTGGCGAGACCGCCGTAGACGAGGCCGGCCTCCAGGTTCTTGAGCTGGACCCGGTAGCCCTTCTCCTCCAGGATGTGCTGCCACAGGTGGGACGCCGCGATGGCCTCGTCCCAGGCCATGTAGCCGATGGTGATCTTCTTGCCGTTGCCGGCGCCGTCCGACTCGCCGGTGCAGGCCGCACCGGCCAGCGCCAGGGTGGCGGTCACCGCGAGCGCGAGGACGCGCTTCAGGATCGTGAACACAGGGTTGTCCTTCCGGTTGTGGAACAGGCCGGCGGACCCGCGTACGCGGGAACTGGGGTACCGGCGCGGAGGGCGACGGTCAGGCGGCCTCGCGCGCGAGGCGCTGTGCCCGCGCGGAGGGGAACCGGTCGCCCACGGAATCGGTGAGCCGGTCGAGCACGACGGCGAGGACCACGACGGCGATCCCGCCCTCGAAGCCGCTGCCCACCTCGACCTGGGAGAGCGCGAACATGATGACGTCGCCGAGGCCGCCGGCGCCGACCATGCCGGCGATGACCACCATGGACAGGGCCAGCATGATCACTTGGTTGACCCCGGTCATGATGGTCGGCAGGGCCAGCGGCATCTTGGTGCGCAGCAGCACCATCCACGGCGGCGCGCCGAACGACTCGGCGGCCTGCACGATCTCCTTGTCGACCTGGCGCAGGCCCAGTTCGGTGAGGCGCACGCCGGGCGGCATGCTGAACACCAGCGTGGCCAGCACGCCGGGCACGGTGCCGATGCCGAAGAAGAAGATCGCCGGGATGAGGTAGACGAACGCCGGCATGGTCTGCATGAGGTCCAGCACCGGCCGGGCGATCGCGGAGGCGCGTCGGTTCTCCGCCACGAAGACGCCCAGCGGGATGGCCAGCAGCAGGGCGAGCACGCTGGCCACGAGCACCTGCGCGAGGGTGCTCATGGTCTCCTCCCAGTACGGCATGCCGGCCACCAGGCCGAGGCCCACGGCCGTGCCGAGGCCGAACTTCCAGCCGCGCAGCCACCAGCCGAGCGCGGCGAGGACCAGCACGACCGCCACCGCCGGTACGCCGGTGAGCAGGTCGTTGAGCGGGCGCACGAGGGCGTCGACCACGGAGGCGACCGCGTCGAAGACCGGGCCGAGGGTGGCGGTGGCCCAGTCGACGGCGGACTCGGTCCACGTGCCGAGCGGCACGCGGGGCAGCCAGGAGTCGAGCGGAGACTGCGTCAGGCTCATACCGGCTCTTCCTTCCTGCTGATCGGGTCGAGTGCGGCCGGCGTTGCCGCGCCGGCCGGCCCGCTGTCGACGGGGTCGTCCACCGCGGGTTCGACGTCGCCCACCGGTGCGCTGTCCGGGGCCGTACTGGCCAGGGCGGCGAGCAGCGTGATCCGCGGGATCACGCCGGACAGCCGGCC
This sequence comes from Micromonospora sp. NPDC005305, assembly GCF_040607315.1. NCBI lineage: Bacteria > Bacillati > Actinomycetota > Actinomycetes > Micromonosporales > Micromonosporaceae > Micromonospora > Micromonospora sp. NPDC005305. The sequence continues at coordinate 22,464 of NZ_JBEXGL010000012.1, forward strand.
CGTCGCGTCCAGGACGGCCACCGGATGGACGCTCTCCGCGCACTCGGCGAACAGGTCGGCCACGGCGGTGTCCGCGGTGACCGTCCGGACCTGTTCGGTCGAGACGTACCCCTCCAGGCTCTGCCGGCCCTCGCGGAACGCCCGCAGGACCTCGTCCTCGGTGACCGTGCCGAGGAACTGCTTCCTCGGGCCGGTCACGTAGACCACCGAGGTCTGGTTCTCCCGCAGCGCGCGGGCGGCCACCCGGGGGCCGACGGTGACGTCGAGCACGGTCTGCGCCTTCTCCATGACGGACGAGGCGGTGAGGATGCGGGTGCGGTCGACGTCCGCGACGAACTGCGCGACGTAGTCGTTGGCGGGGTCGGTGAGGATCTCCTCGGCGGTGCCGATCTGCACGATCCGGCCGTCCCGCATCACCGCGATCCGGTCGCCGAGGCGCATGGCCTCGTTGAGGTCGTGGGTGATGAAGATGATGGTCTTGCCCAGCTCGGCCTGGAGTTCCAGGAGCTGGTCCTGGATCTCCCGGCGGATGAGCGGGTCGAGCGCCGAGAACGCCTCGTCCATCAGCAGGATGTCCGTGCCGGCGGCGAGCGCCCGGGCCAGCCCGACCCGCTGCCGCATGCCGCCGGACAGGTCGTGGGGGAGCTTGTCCGCCCACTCGGTCAGGCCGACCATGCGCAACGCTTCCAGGGCGCGCTCGCGCCGTTCGGCCTTCGGGAGGCCGGCGACCTCCAGCGCGTACCCGGCGTTCTCCAGCACGGTCCGGTGTGGCATCAGCGCGAAGTGCTGGAAGACCATGCTGATCTTTTCGCGGCGCAGCCTGCGCAGCGCGGCGGGCCGGAGCGTGGTCAGCTCGACCCCGTCGACCCGCACGCTGCCCTTCGTGGGACGGAGCAGGCCGTTGAGCATCCGGATGAGGGTGGACTTGCCGGAGCCGGACAGGCCCATCACGACGAAGATCTCGCCGGGGCGTACCTCGAAGTTCGCGTCGATGACGGCGGCCGTGGCCGGCAGCCCGGTGAGGGCCTCCGCGCGGGGCGCGCCGTCCGCGAGGCGCCTCATCGCCTCGTCGGCTCGGTTCCCGAATATTTTGTAGAGCGACTTCACTGCGAGTGCGGGCACGATCCCCTCTCCGAGGTAAACCGCTGGCGGATCGCGCCATCGGTGGCCATCTTCGCGTCTCGTCCGTCGATATCAACATTCGTCACATCGGTCGGGCCGCAGGGGCCGGCCCGGAAACCTACCGACTTCATTGCGGTGGTTCCAGTCGGGTGTGCGGGGAATGTGGATCTGCCCACAAAAAATGGCCGCCCCGGGAGGCGGAATTCGGTCGTCGCACGCACCGAGGACAGGCTGCGGGGGAGGCTGACGCGGGCAATCCGGGGCTTCTTGTCCCCTTTTGTCCCCGCTCGGTGCCGTCTCGTCGCCGGGGGAGCCGATTGTCGCGGCCCGACTCCGAATTTGTCGGCACTGATAGCGAACTGTCATGCGTTCGTCATATTCCGGCGCGCGTCCGCCGTATCGTCCGCTCGACGTCACGGCGTGCGATTGCCGGTCCGATGTGGACCTGGCGAGTGGTGAATCCGGACTTTCCGCGCTCCGGCGGCGGCTGTCGGTCAGCCCTGATCCGTGCGGAACTCGGCGGCGAGGACTCGCAGGGCGGCGGTCAACTCCCGTGCCGAGGGGGCCGCCGCCGGGTCGACCAGCCACTGGGCCGCGACGCCGCCGATCAGCGCCTGGTGGAAGGCGCCGAGGGCGAGCGCGGTCGACTCGTCGAGCCCCGGGTCGAGCCGGTGGAAGACCTCGGCCAGCCCGAGCCGGGCCTGGCGGGTGACCCCGGCGAACGCCTCCCGCAGCTCGGGCGTCCGGTCGAGCTGCGCGATCAGCTCGAACTGGACGGCCCAGAGCGGCCGGAGCCGGGCGAACGACTCGATGATCCGTTCCCATGCCGCCTCGAAGCGCTGCTCGGGTGTGGCGTCCGGCCCGGCGTCCTCGGCGAGGGCGCGTGCCAGCTCGTCGCCCCACTCCGCCATGGCTTCCACGAGCGCCTCGTTGAGCAGCGCCTTCGTGGTGCGGAAGTGGTAGCCGATGGCGGCCAGGCTGGTGCCCGCGGCGCCGGCCACGTCCCGGGCCGTGGTGGCCGCGTAGCCCTTCTCCATGAGGCAGCGCTTGGCCCCGGCGAGCAGGTCCTCCCGATTTCCCATGCCGAGCAGCCTAGCCGACTCCTGGAACAAGTGTCTTGCACAAATGTCTAACACGCTTGTACCGTAAGCGGCATGACTGATGTGCTGATCTCCGGCGCCGGTGTCGCCGGGCCCACGCTCGCCTGGTGGCTGCGCCGCCACGGCTTCCGGCCGACCGTCGTCGAGCGCGCCCCGGCGCTGCGCGACGGGGGCTACAAGGTGGACGTCCGGGGCGCGGCGCTGACCGTGCTGGACCGGATGGGCCTGCTGGAGCAGGTGCGCCGGCGTGACACCGGCATGCGGTCGGCCCGCTTCGTGGACGCGTCCGGCGCGCCACTGGCCACCATGGACGCGGCGCTCTTCGGCGGCCGGGAGGGGGACGACGTCGAGGTCATGCGCGGGGACCTGGCCCGGCTGCTCGTCGAGGCGACCGGCGACGTGGAATACCGCTTCGGCGACTCGATCGCCGCGCTCGAGCCGGCCGCCGGCGGGGTCGACGTGACCTTCGCCGGGGGCGGGCGCCGCCGCTTCGACCTGGTGGTCGGCGCCGACGGGCTGCACTCGACGGTACGCCGACTCGCGTTCGGCCCCGCCGACGAGCACCTGCGCCCGCTCGGGCACCACATCGCGATCTGCACCGTCCCCGCCGAGTTCGGCGAGGAGCGCGTCGAGCTGATGCACCCGGCGCCGGGCCGGACCGTCGGGGTCTACCGCACCGCCGGGGCGCCGGACGCCCGGGCGCTGTTCCTCTTCCCGTCGCCCGCCGAGGAGCCCGATCACCGGGACCTGCCCGCCCAGCGGGCCGCACTGGCCCGAGCCTTCGCCGGGGCCGGCTGGCGGGTGCCCGAGCTGCTGGCCGCCGCCGCCGACGCGCCCGACCTCTACTTCGCGCCGATGAGCCAGGTGCGGATGGACCGCTGGTCCACCGGCCGGATCGCGCTCGTCGGCGACGCCGGCCACGGCCCGTCGCCGGCCTCCGGGCAGGGCACCAGCCTCGGGCTGGTCGGGGCGTACGTGCTGGCGGCCTCGCTGGCGGAGGCCGGTGGGGACCCGGTGGCCGGGTTCGCCGGCTACGAGCGGCGGATGCGCCCGTTCGTCACGGCGAACCAGCGGCTGGCCGAGCGCAACCTGGAGGGGATGGTGCTGTCGTCGGCGGCCCGGATCCGGTTCCAGACGCTGATGCTGCGGCTCATGCCGCGCCTGCCCGGCCGGGAGCGGATGATCCGCCGGGTCACCGAGCCGATCCGCCGGGCGGCCACGGCGATCACCCTGCCGGACGCCCCGGCCGCCACCCGCTGACCCGTCAGTCGCCCAGGCGCTCGTCGTACGCGGCGCGCAGCTCCTCCCAGCCGAACTCCTTGGCCTCGGCGCCGCGGATCGGGCCGACCGGGTCGCCGTCGAGCAGGTGGCCGGCCACGTCGAGGCAGAGATGCCAGCCGGCGGCCATGCTGGCGCCCAGGGCGCGGTCGTCGAAGCGGTGCCGCAGGGTCAGCCGGGTGCCGCCCTCCGTGCCGGCCAGTTCCCAGCGGAGCAGGCCGTCGCCCCAGGTGTACTCCAGCAGGGTGGGCGGCTCGGCCCGGCGTACGGTGGCCGCGTCCGGCCAGCGCCGGTCGCCGTCGACGGTGCTCAGCGTGACCGCGCCGGGCGTGGCCAGGTCGCGGTCGGCGAGGAAGGGCGCCCACTGGGCGAGCCGGTCCGGTTCGGTGAGCGCCGCCCACACCCTGGCCGGCGGGTGCCGCAGGTCGCGGACGAGGACCAGGTCCCACCGGTCGCCGGCCGGCGACCAGGCGACGTCGGCGAGCGGGCCGGGCCGGAAGCTGTCGCGGTCCATGGTCACTCCTCACTGTCGAGGTGGCGTTCGAGGGCGTCGAGGTGGTCGGCCCACATCCGCCGGTACGGCCCGAGCCAGTCGTCCACGGCGCGCAGCGGGCGGACGTCGATCCGGTAGATCCGCTGCTGGGCAGCCGTGCGGCAGCTGACCAGGCCGGCCTCCCGCAGCACCTTGAGGTGCTTGGAGACGGCGGGTTGGCTCATGCCGAGCGCGTCCACGAGGTCGCCGACGCTGCTCTCCGCCCGGCGCAGCCGGTCGAGGATGCGGCGGCGGGTGGGCTCGGCCAGCACGGCGAAGGCATCCCCGGACACCTCCACAATATGCCCCGACGCTCATATGCCTGTCAAGGAATACGAGGGGCGCAGGCGGCGGGCCCGCCTGCTTCCTATGCTCGGGGGCATGGAACTGCGGATCTTCACCGAACCCCAGCAGGGCGCCACGTACGACCAGCTGCTCGCCGTGGCGCGCCTCGCCGAGGAGACGGGCTTCGGCGCCTTCTTCCGCTCCGACCACTACCTGAAGATGGGCTCGGTGAGCGGCGACCCCGGTCCGACCGACGCCTGGACCACCCTGGCCGGCCTGGCCCGGGACACCACCCGGATCCGGCTCGGCACCCTCATGACCGCGGCCACCTTCCGGCTCCCCGGCCCGCTCGCCATCACCGTCGCCCAGATCGACCAGATGAGCGGTGGCCGGGTCGAGCTGGGCATCGGCACCGGCTGGTTCGCCGAGGAGCACACCGCGTACGGCATCCCGTTCCCGCCGCTCGGCGAGCGGTTCGACCGGCTGGAGGAGCAGCTCGCGGTCATCACCGGACTCTGGGAGACGCCGGCCGGGTCGACCTTCGACTTCCCCGGCAAGTACTACCCGGTCAGCGACTCCCCGGCGCTGCCCAAGCCGGTCCAGCAGCCGCGCCCGCCGATCCTGCTCGGCGGCACGGGCCCGAAGCGGACGCCCCGCCTCGCCGCCCGGTACGCCGACGAGTTCAACCTGCCGTTCGCCTCGGTCGAGGACTCGGCCGCGCAGTTCCACCGGGTGAAGGACGCCTGCGCCGAGGCCGGCCGGGACCCGTCGAGCATGACCTGGTCCAACGCCCTGGTGCTCTGCTGCGGGCGGGACGACGCCGAGGTGGCCCGGCGCGCCGCGGCCATCGGCCGGGAGCCCGCGGAGCTGCGGGAGAACGGCGCGGCGGGCACGCCCGCCGAGGTCGTCGACAAGCTCGGCCGGTACGCGGAGATCGGCAGCGAGCGGGTCTACCTCCAGGTGCTCGACCTGGCCGACCTGGACCACCTGGAGCTGGTCGCCGCCGAGGTGATGCGGCAGGTGTGAGCGAGTCGGGCCCGGCTCAGTGGGCCGGGCCGCGGCGCACCGTGTCGAGCCGGCCGTCCCGGTCGCTGTCCAGGTAGGTCACGTCCGGGACGCCGTCGCCGTCCAGGTCGACCTGCACCATGTCGGCCACCCCGTCGCCGTCGAGGTCGGTCACCACCTCGACCGACCCGTCCAGGTGACGGGAGACGATCGAGCGTCCTTCGGCGGCCCGGGGCGGCGGCCCAGGCCGCGGGACCGGGTCGGGTTCGGGCTCCGGGGTCGGCGCCGGCACCGGGGCCGTGGCGTACGCCGCCTCGGCCGGATCCGGGCCGACGCCGGTCGGGTCGATCTCCTCCTCCGACGGGTACACGTCGCCCTGGAGGGTCGGGTCGCGGTAGCTGCTCATGCCCACAGGGTGCCCTACCCGGCGGCGGGGCAACCACGCCTTGCGCGATTGGCGGATGATGCACGCGGACACCGGCGACCCGAACGGGGGGACGACATGGAGCTGCACCGGAACCGAGGGGCCCTGCCGCTGGCCGTCGTCTGCGTGGCGGGCGGGGTCATGGTGCTCGCCGTCGCCGGTGACGGGCCGGTGCTGCGGATGCTGGTCGCCCTGGGTGTCGTGGCGGTCGGCGTGACCGTGCTCGTCGGCGCGCTGCGGCCATTCCGCTGCGTGCTCGGCCCGGAGGGGCTGGAGGTGCGCCGGCCCGGCCTGCGCGGGACGTACCAGTGGGAGCAGTTCGCGGCGCTCGCCCTCGACGACGCGGGCCGGCTGGTCGGCGTGCCCGCGGCCGGGCTGCCGCCGGGCCCGCGGGTCACCGCCCGGCACCCGGGCGACGGCCGTCCCGCCGTCGAGCTGCTCGACCTCCGCCAGGTGCGGGAGAGCCCCGACGAGGTGACGGCGGCGCTGGTCCGCTACGCGGGGGACCGGTTCACCGACGCCCGCACCGGGCCGGCCGGCGCGGACGAGGACACCAGCACCGACCGGGAGGCCACCGCGTGACCGGCACCAACTGGGCGGGCAACGTCACCTGGTCCGCGCGCGCCCGCCACGAGCCCGCCACCCTCGACGAACTGCGCCGGCTGGTGGCCCGGGCGGACCGGGTCCGGGCGGTGGGCACCGGGCACTCGTTCAACCGGCTCGGCGACACCACCGGCGAGCAGGTGTCGGTGGCCGGGCTGCCGCCGACCGTCGCACTCGACCGCGACCGGGGCACCGTCACCGTCGCGGCCGGGCTGCGCTACGGCGATCTGGCCACCGCGCTGTTCGCCGAGGGGTACGCCCTGGCGAACCTCGCGTCGCTGCCGCACATCTCGGTGGCCGGGGCGGTCGCCACCGCCACCCACGGCTCCGGACCGGCCAACGGCAACCTGGCCACCGCCGTGGCCGCGCTGGAACTGGTCACCGCCGACGGTGACCTGCTCACGGTGGACCGCGCCGACCCCCGGTTCGCCGGGATGGTGGTCCACCTCGGCGCGCTGGGCGTGGTCACCCGGCTCACCCTCGACGTGGTGCCCGCCTTCGAGGTGCGGCAGTACGTCCGTCTCGGCCTGCCCCGGGCGGCACTGGACACCGCGCTCGACGCGGCCTACAGCGTGAGCGTCTTCACCGGCTGGCGGTCGCCCCGGTTGGACCAGGTGTGGCTCAAGCAGCGGGCCGACCAGCCGCCGCCCCCGGCGGACTGGCTGGACACGCGCGCGGCCGACACCCCCCGGCACCCGGTGCCCGGGATGCCGGGGGAGACCTGCACGGCCCAGTTCGGCGCGCCCGGGCCGTGGCACGAGCGGCTGCCGCACTTCCGGCTCGGCTTCACCCCGAGCAGCGGCGACGAACTCCAGTCCGAGTGGCACGTGGCCCGCTCCGACGCCGCCGCGGCGCTGGCCGCACTCGACCCGGCGGCGGCGCGGATCGCCGCCGTGCTCCAGGTCTGCGAGCTGCGTACGGTGGCCGCCGACGGGTTGTGGCTCAGCCCGAACCACGAGCGGGACAGCCTGGCCGTCCACTTCACCTGGATCGGCGACCCGGCGGCGGTGGCGCCGGTGCTGGCCGAGGTGGAGGAGCGGCTCGCCCCGTTCGCCGCGCGCCCGCACTGGGGCAAGTTGTTCACCCGCGACCCGGCCGCCTGCTATCCGCGCCACGGCGACTTCCGCGCCCTGCTGCGCGAGTTCGACCCGGCCGGCAAGTTCCGCACAGCGTTGCTGGACCGTTACTTCCCGCGATACTGACCTACCCGCGGGTCACCCGTAGCCTATGGGCCGATCATCCACGGTGGACAGCGGTGAGGGAGAAGATGGTGCAGGAGACCTCCGGGCCGGGCGGGCTGGTCCGCGTCGACAACCGGGCGCTGTCCCGGATCAGCGTCGTCGCGCAGTGCCTGGACAACCAGTGGGTCACCCGCGACCTGCTGGAGCACATGGTGAGCCGCCGGCTCTCCTACGCCGAGGTGGAGCAACGGCGTCGGCAGGACGCGCGGGCCGAGTACCTCCGCTCGATCCTCAACGCCGAGCAGGTCATCGTGAACCGGGCGTACTTCTTCAACAACCCGGTCGTCTACCAGGACTTCGCCGAGCGCGGCCCGCAGCGCGACGCGGTCCGGGCCCTGCTGGACGAGAGCGTGCTGGTGCCCTTCCTGCTCCGCGAGGGCTCGCCCGCGGACGAGCCGCGGTTCACCGTCGACCGGGTCGGCTGGGACGCCTGGCGGAGCCTGCTCGGGGACCTCGACCAGATCCGGTGCCTCCGGCTGAGCTGGGACGACGCCGAGAACGAGGAGTGCACCCAGCGGCTGATGTTCGAGGAGTTCCACCGCTTCCTGCTGCAGGTGCGCGGCTTCAACCTCGACGCCCTGCGCCGCGACCTCGGCCTCGACGGGGAGAGCATCCCGGCGCTGCGGGAACGGCTGCGGGAGGTGACCCTGTGGGCCGCGGACACCGACCGGGCCGACCGGGAGGGGTTCTACCGGCAGTTCCTCGTCGAGCCGGGCAGCGACCCCGCGCAGGGCCGGTTCCGGTCGGCGCCGCTCGTGGCGGAGCTCAAGCAGCTCATCGACCTGCGGTACAACACCACCGTGCCCGACGCCGTGGAGCGTTTCGCGCTGATCCCCACCGACTCGCTGCGGCGCACCGCCCTCCAGGAGCGGCCGCCGGTGCGGGCGGCCCGCCCCACCGAGGAGGGCGCCCCGCGGGCCGACCTGGAACAGCTCGTGGAACTGCTGCGGACGCTGCGGCCCCAGGCCTTCGACCTGGCCCTGTCCCCGCTGCGCATCGACCTGACCGGGCTGGAACTGGCGCACGTGCGGCAGGCGCGGGGCACCGACGAGTGGCGCCGCTACCTGGTCGCGCTGGAGTCGCTGCTCGACGACCCGACCGACTTCGTGGCCCGCGGCCAGCTGGTGTACGACCGCTACCTGGCCCTCGCCGGCCGGCTCGCGGAGTTCGTCGGCGAGCGGCGTCGCAGCCGGATGCGGATCTGGCAGCCGGTCGTCCGGATCACCATCGAGGTCCTCGGCGCCTCCGCCTCGCTCATCTACGACGGTGACCCGCGGCTGGAGGTCGTCGGCGACGTCGCCACCGAGGTCGCCTCCCGGGGCACCGACGCGGTGCTCCGCTTCGCCGTCGTGGGCCGCGACCAGCGCCGCGCCGAGAACGAGCTGGCCACCGGCATCGACGTGATGCGGGTCCGGCTGGAGCGGGCCCGCGAGGACTGGCGCGAACTCGTCGCCCGGCTGCGGGAGGGCGGCTTCCCGGTGGTCGACGGCGACGCCGACCGCGACTCCGAACCCAACATCGACCGGCCCCGGGAGGGCGAATGAGTGAGGCTCCGGACGACCTCCGCTACCGGGAGTTGCGCGACCGGCTGCCGGAACTGTTCGTCAACCCGCCCGGCGCCGCCGTGGAGATCCTGGTCGACCCCGCCGAGGTGGCCGCCGCGGAACGGGCCAAGGTCGAGGCGCTGCGCGCGCGGGGCCTGCCCGAGGAGTGGGGCCGGAGCGGGGTCGCGTACCAGGACGAGTGGCTCACCCTGCTGCGGGATCCGGTCCGGTTTCCCGGTGGCGCGCTCGGCACCTACATCCGCGCGGTCTCGATGGGCGGCACGTACGGCGTCGTGCTCCTGCCGGTGCTCGACGGCGCGGTGGTGCTCATCGAGCACTTCCGGCACGCGACCCGGCGGTGGCACCTGGAGGCGCCGCGCGGGTTCGGGGAGCCCGGCGTGCCGGCCGAGGAGCAGGCGGCCCGGGAGTTGCGCGAGGAGATCGGCGCGGAGGTCGTCCGCCTGGTCGACCTGGGCGTGCTGCACCCGGACACCGGCAGCTCCACCGACGAGGTCCGGCTCTTCCTCGCGGAGGTGGCGGCGGTGGGGGAGCCCGACGCGCGCGAGGGCATCCGGGCCCTGCGGCGCTGCCCGCCGGCCGAGGTCGGCGCGCTCATCCGGGACGGGGTGCTCACCGACTCGTTCACCATCGCGGCCTGGACCCGGGCGCACCTGCGCGGCCTGCTGGGCGACGGCTAGGAGCGGCCGGCCGCCGTCTGCTCGCGCATGCTGCCGCGCTGCACCGCCCGGCTGATGTCGCTGGGCGAGACGATCCCGACCAGCCGGTGGTCGGTGACCACGAGCGCGCGGCCGTCGGCGCACTGGCTGAGCCGGGGGAGCAGGTCGTTGAGCTGCTCGTCCGGGCTGGCGAGCACCAGCTCGTCGGCCCGGCAGGCGACCTCGGCCAGGGTGGTCGCGGCGCGCCGGTCGGCCGGGACGCCGCGGACCCGGTCGAGGGTGACCAGCCCGATCGGCCGCCCCTCGTCGGCCAGCGGCAGCGCCGAATGCCGGTACGCGAAGAGGTAGTGGTCGACGAAGTCGGCGACGGTCATCTCCCCGGAGGCGGTCTGCGGCTGCGGGGTCATCACCTCGGCGACCCGGATGCCGCGCAGCGCGCTGCCCATCCGGGCCTGGCGCTCCTCCATGGTGGCGGCGCCGATCAGGAACCAGCCGATGAGGGCCAGCCAGAGCCCGCCCGCCCCGCTGCCGGCCAGGAACTGCCAGAGCCCCAGCCCGATCAGCAGCGCGCCGAGGACCCAGCCGGCCCGGGCGGCCACCACGGCCGCCTTCGTCCGGTCGCCGGTGGCCTTCCACACCGCCGCGCGCAGCAGCCGGCCGCCGTCCAGCGGGGCGGCCGGCAGCACGTTGAAGATCGCCAGCAGCACGTTGATGCCGGCCAGCCAGGACAGCGCGCCGAGCAGCAGGCCGTGCGAGCCGGCCAGGGCGAGCACCACCGCTATGACGCCGAAGAAGACGCCGATGATCAGGCTGACCAGCGGGCCCACCCCGGCGATGCGCAGCTCGGCGCCCGGGTCCCGGGCCTCGCCCTTCAGCTCGGAGACGCCGCCGAAGAGCCAGAGCGTGATCCCCTCGACCTCGATGCCGTTGCGCTTGGCGACCACCGCGTGCGCCACCTCGTGGGCGAGCAGGCCGAGGAAGAAGACCACCGCGGCGGCCAGCCCGGCGGCCCAGTACGCCACGGCCGAGTGCCCCGGGTACGCGCGCGGGAACTGGCTGGCGGACAGCGCCCACGCGATCAGCAGGAAGATGACCAGGACGCTCCAGTTGACCCCGACGGGTACCCCCGCGATCCGGCCAAGCCGGAAGCTCGCCCTCATGACCCCGTCATACCCCCGCCCCGCCCCGCCATGCGTCGCGAGTCGGTCCACCCGGCCCGGTATGCACTCGCTATGCTCTGAGTATGACGCGGCGCATCACCATCAGCCTCCCCGACGACGTTGCCGAATACGTCGAACGGTCCCAGGGCAGCACGTCCGGGTTCATCGCCGATGTCCTCCGCCGCAAGATGCGGGCGGACGGGCTGCGGGCCCGCTGGGCCGGGCTGGGCTACGCGGTCACCGACGAGGATGTGGAGCGCGCCCGGCGGCACCTGTCACAGCAGCCGGTGATCAGCGACGACCAGCACGAACGGAACCTGGAGTGGCTGCGCCAGTTCGGTGACGACTCGGGTGCGGCCGCGGCGTGAACGGGCTGGTTCTGGACACCTCCGCCCTGCTCGCCTATGCCTCCGGCGACAGTGTCGAGCCGGGCGCGCTGCTCGTCCTCGCCGAGGAGGACCCTGAGCAGCAGGTGTGGATCCCGGCGCTCTGCCTGGGGCAGGCGCAGCTCCAACTCGCCGGGACACCCGCCACCGACCTGATCGACCTCCTCCTGGACGCCGATCGGGACATCCGGATCGCCGTCTACGACGGCCCGACCAGCCGCCGGGTCGCCCGGCTCGCCGCGAGCTTCAAGGTCCCGCTGGACGTGGCCCACGCCGTCGCCACAGCCATCCTTTGCCGCTGCTACCTGGTCACCCGCGACGCCGAGACGATCGCTGCCGCGGCACCTCCCGGACTGGAGATCCTCGACATCGCTCAGTCCTGGGAGTGACCTGGGGCGGTGCGGTCAGCGGCGGTTCGGGGCCGTGCTGACGACGGTCGGCGAGTACTCGTTGGCCGCCTCCACAGCCCACTCCAGCGCGAAGTCGGCCTCCTCCTCCCAGCCGGGCTCGCCGCCGACGAAGTGCGACCGGCCGGGGAACTCCCGGTAGCTGGTGATCGCCGTCGAGCCCCGGTAGAGGTTGGCCACCGAGGACGCCAGCGAGGCCGGCACCACGTGGTCCTCGCCGCCGGCCGTCACCAGCAGCGGCGCCCGGTCGGACCGTTTGGTGTCCGCCGCCGTCGCCGAGTTCGGGTCCAGGTTGGCGAACGCCCCCTCGAAGAAGACGTGGCCCGCGGCGGGCACCGCGTACCGCTCCCAGGCGGCGTCGGAGTCCTCCGGGCTGATCGTGTTGCCGAAGGTGTACCGGAAGTCCTCGGGCGTGAACGCCACGGCGCGGTACCGGTTCGCCGGGTTGCGCAGGATGGGGAACCCGGAGCGCAGCGTGCTGAGCGGTAGCTTCAGCACGCCCTTCACCGGCGCGGGGTGCAGGCCGACGACGGCGGCGCCGAGGCCCCGGCTCAGCAGCAGTTGCGCGATGAGACCGCCGAACGAGTGCCCCATGATGATCGGCGGCCGGGGCAGGTCCCGGATGATCGCCGTGTAGTGGTCGACGATGCCGGCGATCCGCTGCGCGGCGATCGGCGTCGGGTCCTCCCGCAGCCGCTCGACGTCCTGGTCCATGCCCGGCCAGGCGGGGGTGAGCACCTGGAAGCCGCGCGCCGCGTAGCGGTCGACCCAGTGCTCCCAGCTGCGCGAGGTCATCCAGAGCCCGTGGATCAGGACGACGGTGTCGACCCGTGCCGTCGGTGCGCTCATGCCCTGACCTCCCGGTGCGTCGACGAGTGACGTCGGCGCTGCTTACCCGGCCGGGCCGCCCTCACTCCCGGCCGCGACGTGGGTGGCGAGGCCCTGGATCAGCAGGTCGAGGCCGAACTCGAAGCGGGTGTCGCCGTCGCCGGCGAGCAGCACGTCCACGTGCTCCCGCACGTGCGGGTACCGCCCCGCCGGCAGGTTCCGGTAGTACGTGCTGAGCTGCTCGCGCATCCGGGCCCACCACGTCGGCTGGTCCTGACCGGCGGCCCGGACCTTCTCGGCGTACAGGGCGCCCTCGTAGGCGTCGCCGGCGATGTAGAGGAAGAGTCGGTCGAGGAACCACGCCGCCTGCTGGGCCGGCACGCCGCCGCTGCGGAGAACGGCGAGCAGCCCGTCGGTGACCCGCAGGGCGTTCGGACCGGTGGGGATGGTGGCCAGGGAGGCCAGCGCCAGGTCGGTGTGCGCGGCGTAGACCCGGTACGCCTGCCGGGCCACCTCGCGGACCTGCTGCGTCCAGCGGCCCGGGTCGGGCTCGGGCACGGTGATGTCCGTGCTGACCCGGTCGACGAGCAGTTCGAGCAGCTCCTCGCGCCCGGAGACGTGGGCGTAGAGGGAGGCTGGTCCGGTGCTCAGCTCCTGGGCCACCCGCCGCATGCTGAGCCCGCCCAGCCCTTCCCGGCTGAGCACGGCGAGGGCGGCGTCGACCACCGCAGGGGGCCGGTGGCGGCCACTGACCGCCCTGACAAATGTCACGGTCGGAAGGTGACGACCGCTCCGGGGACCGGCCGGCCGGTTCCCGGAGCATCGTTGTCATGACCGACACCCCACCGGCCGTCGAGCTGGCCGGACTCACCAAGACCTTCGGCCCGGTGACCGCCGTCGACGGGCTCAGCCTCCGGATCGAACCGGGCGAGGTGGTGGCCTTCCTCGGCCCCAACGGCGCCGGCAAGACCACCACCGTGGACATGCTGCTCGGGCTGGCCCGCCCGGACGCCGGCACCGTCCGGCTCTTCGGCGGCACGCCCGGCGACGCCGTCCGGCTCGGCCGCGTCGCCGCCGTGATGCAGACCGGCGGCCTGCTCAAGGACCTCACCGTCGCCGAGACGGTACGGATGACCGCGCACTTCTACGGCCAGTCCCGGCCGGCGACCGAGGTGCTGGAGCGGGCCGGCATCGCCGACATCGCCGACCGTGCGGTGGGCAAGTGCTCCGGCGGCCAGCAGCAGCGGCTGCGCTTCGCCCTGGCGCTGCTGCCCGACCCCGACCTGATGGTGCTCGACGAGCCGACCACCGGGATGGACGTCGAGGGGCGGCGGGACTTCTGGCAGGCCATCCGGGCCGACGCCCGCTCCGGCCGGACCGTCCTGTTCGCCACCCACTACCTGGACGAGGCCGACGCGTACGCGGACCGGATCGTCCTGGTCCGCCAGGGCCGGGTGGTCGCCGACGGCACCACCGCCGAGATCAAGAACCTGGCCGCCGGCCGGGTGGTGCGGGCCACCCTGCCGGGCGCCGACCAGACCGCGCTCGCGGCGCTGCCCGGCGTGCAGTCCGTCGAGGTGCGCGGCGACGCCGTGCTGGTCCACACCGAGGACTCCGACGTCGTCGCCCGGCACCTGCTGACCCGGACCGACGCGTGGGACCTGGAGATCACCTCGCGCAACCTCGAGGACGCCTTCCTCGCCCTGACCACCGCCGTCGCCTGACCGCCGCCCGCGTCGAATCCGGAGCCTGAGATGACCGTCACCGCCCCGTCCGCCACCACCACGCCCGACCGGGCCGGGACCCGCCGGCCCCCCGCGCTGGGCGGTTTCTCCGCCCCCGTGCTCGGCATCGAGATCCGCCGGGTGCTGCGCAACCGCCGCACGCTGGTGTTCATCCTGGTCATGCCGGCGGTGTTCTTCCTGCTGTTCGGCCTGCCGCAGCGGGGGCAGAACCTGGACAACGGCCTGCCCGTCACCGCCTGGATCATGATCAGCCTGGCCGTCTACGCGGCCATGGTCGCCACCACGAGCGCCGGCGCGGCGGTCGCCACCGAGCGGGCGCTGGGCTGGAGCCGGCAGCTGCGGCTCACCCCGCTGCGCCCGGCCGCGTACGTGGCGACGAAGGTGGCCACCGCCATGGTGCTCGGCCTGCTCGGCGTGCTGGTCGAGTTCGTCGTGGGCGCCGCCTCCGGCGTGCGGATGCCGGCGCACGTCTGGATCGAGTCCGGCCTGACCGCCTGGATCGGTTCGCTCGTCTTCGCCGCCCTCGGCCTCTTCGTCGGCTACCTGGCCCCGGCCGAGAACGTCATGCAGTTCATGGGCCCCGTGCTGGCCATCCTGGCGATGCTCGGCGGGCTGTTCGTCCCGCTCGAGATCCTGCCCCACGCCATGCAGCAGATCGCCAAGTTCACCCCGGTGTACGGGGTCGGCCAGCTCGCCCGGTCACCGCTGACCGGGGCCGGGCTGGACTGGGCGGCGGTCGGCAACGTGGCCGCCTGGACCGCCTTCTTCGGCCTCGGCGCGGCCCGGCTGTTCCGCCGCGACACCACCCGCGTCTGACCCACGCCGACGGGGGCTAGCGTGTTCACGATGCACCTTCCGTGGGACCGGAGCTACCTGGCGACCCGCCACTGGCGGTTCACCGGCTGGCTGCTGGCCGCGGTCTGGCTCTTCTTCCTCAACATTCCGCTGCTCGCCGCCCTGCATCAGCCGGAGGTCTGGCGGCGGGTGGTGGGCGCGGGGACGCTGGTCGTCTTCGGTGTCTGCTACGTGCTCGTCTTCCAGTGGGCCCGGGCCCACCGGCTGGAGCACCGGGCCATCCCGCTCGTCCCGGCCTGGGCCGCCCTGGCGCTGCTGGTCGGGCTCGGCATCGCCGGCATACCGGGCACCGGTGGCGACTGGCTGACCACGCTGGTCTTCGTCGCCGCGGCGGCGGTGTTCCTGCTGCCGGGCTGGCAGGCGCTGCCGGTCGTGGCGCTGGCCGCGCTGACCCCACCGGTGACGGCCGCGCTGGTCCCCGGCTGGGAGGCGGAGGGCACCGTGATCTTCGCCGTCCTGCTCGCCTCGTTCGCCATGTTCGGGGTGACCCGGCTGACCCAGCGCAACGCCGAACTCCAGGGCGCCCAGCAGGAGATCCGCCGGCTGGCGGTGGCCGAGGAACGAGCCCGGACCGCGCGCGACCTGCACGACATCCTCGGGCATTCGCTGACCGTGGTGGCGGTCAAGGCGGAGCTGGCCGGGCGGCTGCTGGAGCTGGATCCGGCCCGGGCGGCCACCGAGGTCGCCGACATCGAGCGGCTCGCCCGGCAGGCCCTCGCCGACGTGCGGGGCACCGTCGGGGCGTACCGCGGGGTGAGCCTGGCGACGGAACTGGCCGGCGCCCGATCGGCGCTGGCCGCCGCGGGCATCGTCGCGGACCTGCCGGAGTCGGTGCCGTCGCTGCCAGCCGAGCGGGACCAGCTGTTCGGCTGGACGGTCCGCGAGGGGGTGACCAACGTGGTCCGGCACAGCGGCGCCCGGCGCTGCGAGATCCGGGTCGACCCGACGGCCGTGGAGATCCGCGACTACGGCCGGGGACCGGACGGCGACGCGGAGACGGCCGGTCACGGCCTGGTCGGGCTCCGCGAGCGGGCCCGGCGGTTGGACGCCACGGTCACCGTCGGCCGCCCGCGCGACGGGCGCGGCTTCCTGCTCCGGGTGACGCTGCCCGACGACGGACAGGGGACGACCGGATGACCGAACCGATCCGGCTGCTGCTCGCCGACGACCAGGCGCTGGTCCGCGGCGCCCTGGCCGCGCTGCTGTCGCTGGAGCCGGACCTCACCGTCGTGGCCGAGGTGGCGCGGGGCGACGAGGTGGTGCCCGAGGCGCTGCGCACCCGGCCCGACGTGGCCTTGCTGGACGTGGAGATGCCCGGCCTGGACGGGGTCGCGGCGGCCGCGGCGCTGCGGGCCGCGCTGCCCGGCTGCCGGGTGCTCGTGGTGACCACCTTCGGTCGGCCCGGCTACCTGCGCCGGGCCATGGAGGCGGGCGCGAACGGCTTCGTGGTCAAGGACACCCCGGCCCGCCAGCTCGCCGACGCGGTCCGCCGGGTGCACGCCGGGCTGCGGGTGGTCGACCCCACGCTCGCCGCGGAGACCCTGGCCAGCGGGGCGAGCCCGCTCACCGACCGGGAGACCGAGGTGCTGCGCACGGCCCGGGGCGGCGGCACGGTGGCGGAGCTGGCGGCGACGCTGCACCTCTCCGAGGGGACGGTGCGCAACCACCTCTCCGCGGCGATCGGCAAGACCGGCGCCCGGAACCGGGCCGACGCGGTGCGGGTGGCCGAGGAGAACGGCTGGCTGCTCGGCGACTGAGCCGGCTCAGGCGGTGGCCGGCGGGGTGGGGAGCTGGTCCACCACCACGACCGCGGTGCCCGGGCGCAGCTCCGCGAGGAGCTGCCGCTGGCCGCTGCGGGTGAGCCGGATGCAGCCGTTGGTGACGTTCTTGCCGAGCGTCGCGTCGGTGTACCAGCTGTGCAGTCCGATGTGGGCGCCGCGCAGACCGGTGGGCACCGCGTCCGGGTCGTCGGGGATCGCGCCGAGGGCGAAGATGTCCACCCCGCCGTAGACGTCCTGCGGGGGCGGGGTGCGGCCCAGCACGAAGGTGCGGCCGAGCGGGGTCAGCTGGCCGGACATGCCGAGGCTGACCTCCCAGGAGCGCACGGCGCGGCCGTCCCGGTACCAGGTGAGCCGGTGCGGGCGGCGTTCCACCACGATCTGGTCGCGCAGCGCCACGATGCTCCAGCCGCCGGCCGGCAGCCAGGCGATCCGTCGGTTGGCCGAGGGGAGCAGGACGGCGGTCCAGCCCACCCGTCGCTCGACGATCGGCACGGTCAGCTCGACGCCGCTGATGGTGGGGGCGAGGAACGCCAGCGGCCGGCCGCCCGGCGCGTCGTACGCGGCCACGGTGCGGGTCGGCGTGACCCCCTCGTTCAGCGGGCGGGGGTCGGCCGGGCCGGGGTCGGCGGGGAATCCGCCGGGCGCCGGGTCGTAGGTGACCACCGGCAGGTCGTCCGGTGCGGGCGCGGCGGCCGGCACGGACTCCTCGGGGGACGGGCTCGGCTCGTCGGGTGCGGGCGGCACCTCCGCGACGGGCGCGCCGGCGACCGGCGTCGGGGCCGGACCGGCGGTGAGGCTCCGCCCGACCAGCAGCGCGGCCGCCAGCAGCACCGGTACGCCGACCGCGGCGAGCAGCCAGCCGAACGTCCAGCGCGAGAACAATCGGTCAAACAGCACGATCAATACTGTAATCGGGCGAGAGGTCCCCCGTGCCGCGAAACGGCGGCGCGGGGGACCCCGGGTTCGGCGAGGTGCGGGTCAGGACAGCTTCGCGCCGACGTGGATGGCCACCGCGTCGTGGGCGTTGACGGTGGCGGCGAACCAGCCGCCGGCGTCCACGGTGATCACCGGGCCGCTGCACGAGCCGTTGCTGAAGTCGCCGTGGACGACGTCGCAGTAGCGCCCGGCCGGCAGGCCCGTGTAGTAGGAGCGGCCGCTGATCGCGAAGTCCTCGTCGTTGATGGTCAGGTAGCCCTTGCCGGCCCGGCTGAACGCGATGTGCTGCCAGCCGTTGTCGTACCAGTTGGCGACGCCGGCGCCCTGGGTGGCGTTGGCGAAGCCGACCATGTTGGCGATGACCCGCCAGCGGTGCTCGCACTCCCAGCCCGAGTAGCAGGTGGTGTTCGACGTCCTGTTGCCGGCGTCCGAGGGTGGGCCCTGGTCCTTGTTGCCGAACGTGTAGCTGGACATCACGGCCGGGGTGCCGTAGGGCCAGGCGAGCATGAAGGCGTTCGCGAGGGCGTACTCGCCGCGGTCGCGGTAGGTCAGCACGCCGCCGTCGCGCTGGGTGTCGTGGTTGTCGGTGAAGACCACCGCCGAGCCGCCGGGCAGGTAACCCCAGGACTCCCCGAAGTTCCTCAGGTACGCCAGCCGCTCGCTGTTGAACATCCGGGCCAGGTCCTTGCCGTACCGGAACTCGTGTACGTCACCGTTGCCGGTGTACTCGGTCGGCTGGATCGGCTCGCCGGCGCCGTAGATGACCTCCTGCACGAGGTACGCCGAGCGGGACAGCTTCCCCCTGATCGCGGCGATGTCCGCGGCCGGCATGTGCTTGCTGGCGTCCAGCCGGAAACCGTCGACCCCGAGCGAGAGCAGGTCGTTGAGGTACGCGGCGAGCCGGGTGCGGACGTAGTCCGACTCGGTCTTCAGGTCGGCGAGGTTGACCAGTTCGCAGTTCTGCACCTCGTACCGGTCGCCGTAGTTGGCGATGTCGTTGTTGCCGTTGCGGCCGCAGTAGTGGAAGTCCTGGCTGGAGTAGGTGCCGGGGTAGTCGTAGTGCCCGAAGCCGCTGCCGGCCCACCCGGTGCCGCCGTTGTCCTGGCCGGACATGTGGTTGACGACGGCGTCGACGATGACCTTCACGCCGGCGTTGTGGCAGGTGTTCACCATCGCCTGGAACTGGGCGCGGGTGCCCTTGCGGGACTCGATCCGGTAGCTGACCGGCTGGTAGGCCACCCACCACTGGTTGCCGCGGACGTGTTCCTGCGGCGGGGAGACCTGGACGTAGCCGTAGCCCTTCGGGCCGAGAGTGCTCGTGCACTCGCTGGCCACCGAGGCCCAGTTCCACTCGAAGAGCTGGACGATGACCTTCTTGCTGCCGGGCGTGGCCGCGGCGGCCGGGGGAGCCGCCACGGTGGTCGGGACGAGCAGGCTGGCGGCCAGGCCCAGGGCTAGGGCAGCCGCGCGGCATCGACGTCGATGCATCGGGACTCCTGAGGGGTGTGCGGCGCGGGGGAAGGTTCCAGTGCCGGCTTGCTGCAAGTCGGCCTGAAATTTTCGGCAAGGTTACAAGCGTGTTGCAAGAAATGTCAACGGATGGACATGCGTCGTTGCGTCAGGCGCCACACGCGCCCCGGGGCCGGACGGTTCGACGGATCGGCGGAGAAATTCGCCACCGGAGGTGATCCGCCCGTGCCGTCCGTCCGTACTGGAGAGGGGAGCAGGGTCGGTCGGTGGGGGCGCCGCCGCGAGACGATCGAGGAGCAGATGGCCCGGGCACAGCAGAACGAGAAGGCGACGACCGTCCGGACCGCCACCACCAGCCGTGGTGCCCGGACGATGTCGAAATCCGCGATGGTGGCGCTCACCGCGTCCGCGCTCGCCGTCGCGTGGGCCGGCCTCGAGCTGGCCGGCGCCGGCAGCGTCATGTACTCGTACGGATTCTTCTTCACCGAGTTCTTCGCCGGGGTGGTCACCCTGGTCTCGCTCAGCCTCACCGTGATGATGGGCCTGCTCGCCACCGACCGGCTGGTGCTGCTCATCCGGCACCGGGTGCTGCTCCAGTCGGCGCACCGGGCCACCGGCGTCCTCGGCGTGGCCGGGCTGGCCTGCCACGTGATCACCAAGGTCGCGATCGGGCGGGCCGGGCCGACCGACGCGCTGGTGCCGTTCGTCGCCGGCCGGGGCCTCTACGTCGGGCTGGGCACCGTGGCCGCGCTGCTGATGGTCGGCGTGCTCTGGACCGGCATCGTCCGGGTCCGGTTCGCCGGCGTCGGTCCGAAGTGGATGTGGCGCTCCCTGCACTCGATGGCGTACGTCTCCTGGCCGTTCGCGCTGCTGCACGGGCTCAACGCCGGCCGGGCGGCGAAGACGTGGGTGGTGCTGAGCTACCTGGCCTGCGTGCTGCTGGTGGTGGTGGCCCTGCTCGTCCGCCTCTCCGTCCACCTCGGCAAGCGCAGCCGGGAGCAGCACCAGGCCGCCGCGCTGAACCAGGCCATGGCCGGCAAGGGGGAGGAGCGCACGGGCCTGCTCGCCGGGCTGGCCCGGCGCCGGGGCGCCGCCAAGGAGGAGAGCCGGTCCGCCCGGGGCCGCGAGGGCGGCTGGGCCGAGGCCACCGCCACCTGGACCGCGCCGGCCGGCACCGCCCGGCGCCGCGACCCCGAACGGTTCGCCGTACCCGTGGTGCCGGAGCCCGGGACGCTCCGCGAGCCGGTCCGCGCGGGGGCCAGCCGGCGGCGCGCCGAGGCGCCCGTCTCCCCGGCCCGCCGCCGCGAGGCGGAGCCCGCGCCCGCCGCCCGGCGGCGCGAGGAGCGCGAGGTGGCGCGGCGCGAGGAGCGCGAGGCGGTCGCCCGGCGCCGCGAGGACGAGCGGGCCCCCCGCCGCTACCGGGACGAGGAGGAGCGGACCCCCCGCCGGTCCCGCGCCGACGCCGACGCCGCCGCCCGCTACTCGGCCCCGCCGGAGAGCGGAGGCCGCCACTCGGCCCCGCCGGACACCGGCGGCCGCTACTCCACCCCACCCGACGCCACCCGCTACTCGGCCCCGCCCCGCCGGACCGACCAGCCGGAGGAGCCGTGGGACAGCCCGCGCCGCTGGGAGAGCCGGCCCGTCTCCGGCGAGCCGATCTCGGCCGGCCCGATCTCGGCCGGTCCGATCTCGTCGGCGCCGCGCAGCGACAGCGGCCGGCACAGCATCGAGGAGGACCTGCCGGAGGAGCCGGACTACTGGCGCCCGCCGGCCCGCTACGCCCCCGACGACGCGTTCGTCGACGACACCCCGACCCTGGTCGACCTGGCCTCCCGGCGGGCCCGGAAGGCCTCCGGCGAGAGCCGGTCGAGCCGGCGCAAGCGGGCCAACGCCAACGCCGACGCGGTAGACGGGGCGTACTGGGCCGGGCTGCGGGGTGAGGCCAAGTGATGCGGACGACCGTGCCGCCGGTGGCCTGCGTCGGCGAGCCCCGGCTCACCGCCGGCTTCGCCGAGTTCGGGAGACTCGACCTGCTCGCACACGAGGAGGTGCACGGCCCCATCGGGCCCGTGGAGCCGGCCGCCCTGCTCCGGCTCGCCGAGGCGATCGACCTGAAGGGCAAGGGCGGGGCCGGCTTCCCGTTCGCCCGCAAGCTGCGCGCGGTGCTGGAGTCCTGCGAGCGGCAGGACCTCGCCGCCGTGGTGGTGGTCAACGCCTCCGAGGGGGAGCCGGCGAGCTGGAAGGACAAGGTGCTGCTCACCCGGGCCCCGCACCTCATCCTCGACGGCGCCGCGCTGGCCGCGTACGCGCTGGACGCCGAGGAGATCGTGATCGGGGTGGCCGACGACGACGTGGGCCGGCCCTCGCTCACCGAGGCGTTGCAGGAGCGGCGGATGCCGGTGCCGACCACCATCGTCACCGTGCCGCACCGGTTCATCTCCGGCGAGGGCGGCGCCCTGGTCAACGGGATCAACGGGCTGCCGCACATCCCGCCGGGCACCAAGAAGAGGTCCAGCGACTCCGGGGTGAACAACCTGCCGACCCTGCTCTCCAACGCCGAGACGTACGCCCAGCTCGCGGTCGCCGCTCGGATCGGCCCGTACGAGTACGCCGCGCTCGGCACGGACGACGAGCCGGGCACCGTGCTGCTCACCGTCACCGGAGCGGCGAAGCGGCCGGCCGTGGTGGAGTGCGCGGCCGGCACGCCGCTGCGGGAGATCCTGGAGCTCTGCGAGGTGCCCGATGGGCCGGGCATCCTCATGGGCGGCTACCACGGCAAGTGGATCACCCCGGAGGCGGCGGACCGGGCCGAGGTCTCCCGCAAGGGCCTCGCCGCGGTCGGCGGCACCCTGGGCGCCGGCATCATCGTGCCGCTGCCCCGGGACACCTGCCCGCTCGGCGAGGCCGCCCAGGTGGTCCGCTACCTGGCCGGCGAGTCCGCCGGGCAGTGCGGCCCGTGCAAGATGGGCCTGCCCGACCTGGCCCGCGCCGTCGACCTGGCCGTCTCCGGCAGCGCGCCGGTCGAGGTGGTCCGCGCCGCGGCCGGCGACGTGAAGGGGCGCGGGGCGTGCAGCCACCCCGACGGCACGGCCCGGTTCGCGCTCTCCGCCATGGAGGTGTTCGCCGAGGACCTGCGGCTGCACGCCACCGGCGAGGGCTGCGGCAAGCGGGTCAAGGGCGTCATGGGGCTGCCCGGCGCGCCCGACGCCAACCCGCGCATGCTCACCCTCGACTGGTCCCGCTGCGACGGGCACGGCCTCTGTGCCCACGTGGTGCCGGACTTCATCCGGCTCGACGGCAACGGTTACCCCGCCTTTCCCCCCACCCCGGTGCCGACCTGGCTGCGGGAGGGCGCCCTCAAGGCGGTCAAGGTCTGTCCCGAACTCGCGCTCCGGCTGGTCAAGGCCGAGTAGCCCAACCCGGAGGAGACGCGGATGCGCCCACGTACCGCCCGTCGACTGGTCACCGCCGCCCTGCTGGCCGCCACGCTGCCCGGCGCAGCGTCCTGCGCGGTCGGGCCGGAGCGGGCCACCCCGGTCGGCGCGGTGGCCCCCGCGCCGACCGCGTCCGCGTCGCCGGCCGCCCCGGTGGTCCCGGCCCGGGTGCCGGAGACGCTGTCCTTCACGGCGAAGACCCTCGACGGTACGGCGTTCTCCGCCGCCGCCCTGGCCGGGAAGCCGGTGGTGCTGTGGTTCTGGGCGCCCTGGTGCGCCACCTGCGCCAGCCAGGCCTGGACGGTCGCCGAGATCGCCCCGAAATACCGGGACACCGTGCCGATCGTCGGCGTCGCCGGGCTGGGCGAGCAGAAGGCCATGAAGGAGTTCGTCAGCGAGTTCGAGCTGGCCGGCACCCCGCAGCTCGACGACCGGTCCGGCGCGCTGTGGCGCCGGTTCGAGGTGGTCGAGCAGAGCACCTTCGTGGTCGTGGACCGCGACGGCCGCGTCGTCCACCAGGGCTTCCTGGACGGCGAGTCCCTCACCCGGCAGGTCGACGCGCTGGCCCGGGGATGACCGGCGGGCTGCTGCTCGCGCTGACCGCGGGCATGCTCGCCGCGGTCAACCCGTGCGGCTTCGCCATGCTGCCCGCGTACCTGTCGCTGCTCGTCGCCGGCCCCGCCGACGGTCGCGGCGCGGTCGGCCGCGCGCTCACCGCCACGGCCGGGCTGACCCTCGGGTACGCGCTGGTCTTCGGCGCCTTCGGGCTGGCCGTCGCACCGCTCGCCGACTGGCTGCGCCCCCGCCTGCCCTGGCTGACCGTGATCCTCGGCGTGCTGCTGGCGCTGGCCGGCTGCTGGCTGCTCGCCGGCCGGCGGCTGCCCACCCCGCGACCGTTCGCCCGGGCGCCCCGGCTCACCCGCACCTGGCCGGCCATGGTCCTGTTCGGGGCGGCGTACGCGCTGACCTCGCTGACCTGCTCCATCGCGCCGTTCCTGGCGATCGTGGTGACCAGCCTGCGGGCCGGCTCGCCGCTGCGCGGGCTGGCGCTCTTCGGCGCGTACGCGATCGGGATGGGGCTGGTGGTCGGGGTGGCCGCGCTCGGGGTGGCGCTGCTGCGCGGCCGGCTGGTGGCCGGGCTGCGCGGCGCGGGCGCGTGGGTGCCCCGCCTCAGCGGCCTGGTGCTGCTGGTCGCCGGCGGCTACGTCGCCTGGTACGGCTGGTACGAGGTGCGCCTCGCCCGGGGCCGCCACGACGCCTTCGGCGACCCGGTCGTGGTGGCGGCGGCCCGCGTGCAGCAGGCCCTGGTCCGCGCGGTGGACGCGGCCGGCCCGGCCCTGCTCGCGGCCGTGCTGGTGCTGTTGCTGGCGGCCGGCCTGTGGTGGAGACGACGGCGGGGGCCGGACGAGCCGACCCCCGCCGCGCGCCAGGCGGTCAGCGGACCGGGGTGAGCCGGTCCGTGCCGAGCTTGTCGCGGAGCACCTCCGGCACCACGACCGAGCCGTCGGCCTGCTGGAACTGCTCCAGGATGGCCGGGAACAGCCGGCTGGTGGCCAGCGCCGACCCGTTGAGGGTGTGCACGAAACGGGTCTGCTTGCCGCCCGGCTCCCGGTAGCGGATGGCCGCCCGGCGGGCCTGGTAGTCGCCGCCCCAGGAGACCGACGACACCTCCTTGTACTTGCCGGTGCTCGGCATCCAGACCTCGACGTCGAGGGTCTTCTTCATGGCGGCGCTGGAGTCGCCGGCCGCCAGCAGGCTGGTCTGGAAGTGCAGGCCCAGCTTCTCGACCAGGCCCTCGACGTGGCCGACCATGGCCTCCAGCGCCGCGCCCGACTGCTCGGGCAGCGTGAACTGGAAGATCTCCACCTTGTTGAACTGGTGGCCGCGCACCGTGCCGCGCTCGTCGGAGTGCGAGCCGGCCGCCTCCCGGCGGTAGCACGGCGTGTAGGCGAACGCCTTCAGCGGCAGCTTCGCGGTCTCCAGGATCTCGTCCTGGAACGCGCCGAGGATCGCCGTCTCCGCGGTGGGCAGCAGGAACTGGCCGCGCGGGGCGGACTGCTTGTCCAGGTGGTAGACGTCGTCGTAGAACTTCGGGAACTGGCCGGCCGCGAAGCCGGCGCTGTCCAGCAGCAGGTGCGGCGGGAGCAGGAACTCGTAGCCGGCCTGGATGTTCTGCTCGATCAGCCAGTTGACCAGCGCCCACTCCAGCCGGGCCCCGAGGCCCGTGTACATCCAGAAGCCGGAGCCGCCGAGCTTCACCCCGCGCTCGTGGTCGACCAGGCCGAGCGCCTTGCTCAGCTCCACGTGGTCCCGGACCTTCTCGACGGCCGGCGGCTCGCCGAAGGTGCGCACCACCCGGTTGGCCTCCTTGCCACCGGCGACCACGTCGTCGGCGGGCAGGTTGGGCAGCTCGCTCATGGTGCTGCGCAGCCGGGACTGCACCTCGTCCAGCTGGGACTCCAGCTCGGCGAGCTGCTTGCGCTCGGCCTCCGGCGCGACCGGCTCCGGCGTGGCGCCGGACCGCTTCGCCTCCGCGTACGCGCGCGCCTCGGCCTTGCGGCGCTGCCGCTCGGCGTCGATCTCCGTGATGAGGGCGCGGCGTTCCTGGTCGAGCCGCTGGATCTCGTCCAGCGCCCGGTTGACCTCGGCGGGATCCAGACGCTTCGCCAGCGCGGTCGCCACCGCCTCGCGATCCTTCCGGATCAACTCCATGTCGAGCATGCTGCTCCGTACGCCTCCGTCCAGGCAGTCAGGTAGGACCCCCAGATGCTACCGTCGCGGCCCGTCGCGCCCGGGCCGGGCGGCGGATGCCCGTTTCCGCGGGTCTGCGGACGCGCCCGCCGGCCGGCCCGGGCCGTCTCCGGGCCGGCCCGTCCGGCGGATCAGCCGGGGCGGACGGCCGGCGGAGCGGGGCGGCCGGTGAGGAACGCCGTGGAGTGCGCGAAGATCAGCTCGGCGTCGTGGTCCAGGGTCGCGACGTGCCCGCTCCGGGCGAGCGGAACCTCCACCAGGTCCGCGGAGCGGACCCCTTGCCGGATCACCTCCACCGAGCGCAGGCCGGCCGGCCCGTCGGCCAGCGAACGGAACACCCTGATCGGCTGCGTGACCGCCGGCAGCCGTGGCCGCACGTCCGCCCACAGCCGGGTCATCTGCTGCACGGCGGCGAGGGGGATGCGGCGGTAGCCCGCGTACCGGACCGACGGGTCCCGCACCTGCGGCCGCTCGTTGGCGATGCTGGGCACCACGTGCCGGAGCACCGGCAGCAACGGCAGCAGGGGATTCTTCATCGTGATCGACGGATTGACCAGGACGACGTGACTCACGGCGGGATGCGTGGCCGCCAGCCGGAGCGCCAACGCTCCGCCCATGGAGAGACCGACGACGGCCACCGGGCCGGCCGCCGCCACGTCGTCGACGGCGGCACGCGCGTCGTCGCACCAGTCCCGCCAGCTCACCGCCCGCAGATCCGACCAGCGGGTGTCATGGCCCCGGAGCACCGGCACCGCCACCCGGCGCACGTGCGGCGCCAGTGCCCGGGCGAAGGGGTGCATGCTCGACGGGGAGCCGGCGAACCCGTGCAGCAGCACGGCCCCGCCGGCCACCGGCCCCGTCACGCCCACCCCGGTGCGAGCCCGGTCGTGGCGCCCGCCCGGGCCTGCACTTCGGCCACCTCGCGCAGGATCCGCCGCTCGCTGCCGTACGGGCCGCCGAGCATCGCGCCGACGGGCAGCCCGTCCACCACGCTGACCGGCACGCTGACCGCCGGCATCCCGGCGATGTTGTACATCGGCGTGAACGGCATGAACCGCGTCATGGCCTGGAAGTTCTCCTCCTCGTCGCGTACGCGGCGAAACGCCCCGCGCGCCTGCGGTGGCAGCCCAAGCGTCGGTGTGACCAGCAGGTCCACCGTGCCGAAGACCATGTCCTCCAACATCCGGGCCACGCCGCGGAACAGGGTCAGGCACTCGTGCAGGCGTGCGCCGCTCACCCCCCGCCCCTGCTCGCGCAGCCAGCGGGTGAATGGGGCGAGGTTGCCCTCGTCGTCGACCTCGAAGGAGGTGGCGACCACCGACCACACGTCCCGGAAGGCCGCGGCCACCGCCACGTCCTGGCCCAGGTCCACCCGGACCAGCTCGTGCCCGGACTCCTGCAGGCTCACGGCCAGCTTCTCCGCGGCGGCCGCGCACTCCTCCGCCACCGCCAGGTCCGGCACCATCGGGTCGGTGGTCAACCCGATCCGCAGACGCCGCCCCGGGTCGCGCCACGACCGAGCGGCGGTCAGGTCACCCGCCATGGCGCCGGCGATCACGTCCAGCAGGGCGGACGCGTCGAGCGCGTCCCGGGCCAGCACGCCCGGCACGGACAGGCCGGTGGGCGCGGGGTCCGAGGGCCCGTTGCTCACGGCGCCGTTGCTGGGGCGCACCCCCACGAGCCCACAGCAGGAGGCCGGGATGCGCACCGAGCCGCCCGCGTCGGTGCCGAGCGCCAGCGGCGCCAGGCCCGCGCTGACCGCCGCGGCCGAACCGCCGCTGGAGCCGCCCGGTGAGAAGGCGGAACGCCACGGGTTCGCCGTGTCCCCGCCCACGAGATTCTCGGTGTAGCAGGGCAGGGCGAACTCGGGCAGGTGCGTCTTGCCCAGGATGGGCAGGTGGGCCCGCCGTAACCGGGCCACCACGTTGTCGTCGCCCACCGCCTCGTCGTCCCGCTCCGCCGAGCCCCACCCGGTGAGCACGTCCTCGACGTCGAGGTTGTCCTTCAGCGCGATCGGCACCCCGTGCAGTGCGCTGACGTTGCCCGGACCCACCGCGCGGAGCACCGCGTCGGCCTCCTCGGCCTGCCGGAGCGCGAGGTCCCCGGTGACCGTCACGAAGGCGCCCAGCTGCGGGTCCAGCCGCCGGACCCGGTCCAGGTGGTGCTCGGTCACCTCGACCGACGTCACCGACCCGGCCCGGATCAGCCGGGCGCACTCGATCGCGGACAGCTCGTGCAGCGCGGTCACGAGACCACCTCCCCCGACTCGGCCTGGCGGCGACCGCGCCGGCTGGCGGACAGTCGCGCCACCAGCCCTCGTTGCCAGGACTCGTCGTGGGCGCCGGCGAGCCCTTCCTCGATGGCGTCGAGATAGGCACCGAGGTCCTCCGGCACCAGGCTGGCGAACGGCACCGCCGGCACCGGCACCAGGTAGCTCGACCACATCAGCGACGTGTGCGGCAGCCGGGGCCTCGTGTCCGGGATGACCAGCGGATCGAACCCGATGAGCCGGAGGTGGCGCAGGGCGCCGTTCTCGCGGCTGTCGCCGATGAGCAGCGGCCGGCCCATCGCCAGCACCGACCGGCCCAACGCGAGGATCAGGTGCCAGGGCACCCGGTCCCGCATCTGGCCGGCGGGCACGTCACCGGCCCGCACGAACCGCTTGATCTCGAAGACCTGCTGCGTGGTCAGCCCCCGCTCGGCGAACGGGGCGAGCAGGTCCACGCCGTGGGCGGCCTCGACCGGGAAGCGGCTCCGGGCCGGGTCGTCCAGCCGTCGCGGCAGCACGTCCCGCGAGCCGAGCAGGCCGACGTAGCCGAGGATCCGGCCGTCGGCGTCCAGGCACACGGTGTGGACGACCGTCGAGTCCGGCGGCTCCGCCAGCAACGCGGTCTCCCGCGCGGTGCGCGAACTCATCATCGACAGGTCGATGAACTCGGCCAGCCGGAACCCGAACACGGCCCGCAGGTGGCGTTCCTCCACGGCGTCGGAGCTGAACGCCACGGTGGTGAGTCCGTCGCCCAGCTGCTCGACCCGGCAGAGCGCGGCCGTGCCGACCGTCGTCGCGAGGTCCGGGTAGCGCAGGGAACGGTGCAGGGCGACCAGTGCCCGCGCGTACGTGAGGTCCAGCGGTCCCTCCCGGTGCTGGTCGCCCGGGAGCGCGGTGAGTTTAGAAGTCGTCATCGTCGTCGTCCCGGTAGAGGCAGTCGGTGATCGCCAACGCCAGCGCCTCGGGCGTGCCCTCGAAGATCCGGGTGCCGAACGAGTCGCGGAGGACCTTCTCCAGGCCGTAGGACCGCATGTAGCCGCGAGAGCCCATGAGCGCGACGGCGGTGCTCGCCGTCTCGACGGCCACCCGGTCGGCGAAGAGCTTCGCCATCGCCGGCTCCCGCTCGGGCGCGGGCAACTGCGTGTCGACCTTGACGGCGGCACGCTGGTAGAGCAGCCGCGCGGCGTCGACGTCGACGGCCATGTCGGCCAGGCGGCGCGCGGTCATCTGGTGTTCGTGGAGCAGCTTGCCGCCCTGCACGCGCTCGCCGGCCCAGTGCACCGCCATGTCGAGCGCGTGCCGGGCGATGCCGGTCGAGATCGCCGCGACGGAGGACCGGGCCATGTTGCCCTGCGCCACGTTGATGGCGGCGCCCTGGCACTCGCCGCCGACCACGTCGCGCGCCGGCACGTGGACGTCGTCGAACCACAGCTCGCTGCCGAGGCAGTTGCGGTAGCCCATCTTGTCCAGCACGTCGCCGCGGCGCACCCCGGGCGCGTCGAGCGGCACGATGACGCAGGTCAGGCCGGTGGCGCCCGGGTGACCTTCGAGGTTGGCGTAGACGGCCGAGAAGGTCGCCACGGCGCCGTTGGTGATGAACCGCTTGTGACCGTTGAGCCGGTAGCCGTCCCCGTCACGGCGCAGCGTGGTGCGCATCCGGGCGTCCGGGAAGTGCTGCGGGATGACCAGGTCGCTGCCCGCCTCCTCCTCGGCGACCGCGTTGCAGGCCAGGACCGCCCGCGGCCCGGCGAAGTCGGACAGGTAGCGCTGCTGCAGGTCGGGGTCGCCGGTGAGCAGGACGGGGGTCTGACCGAGCATGGTGGCCCCGAACGCCAGGGCGATGCCCGGGTCGGCCGCGGCCAGTTCCTCCATGGCCATGGCCAGGCCGAGCACCCCGACCCCCAGCCCGCCCAACTCGCGGGGAAGCAGCGCGCGCGTCAGCCCGATGTCGTGCCCGGCCTGGATGACCTCCCAGTCGAACTCCTCGGCGGCCTGCTGGTCGAGTTGCACGGCGCGCGGCGCGAGAACCCCCTGGGCAAAATCGCGGACCTCGTCCACGAACCGCTGCACCGACGGGGGGATCTGGTCGAAGTTCAGGTCCGTCTCGGCCGGCTCCGCCCGCACGGTGGTCGCCGTCACTTCGCGGCCCCGTCCACGAGGCCCTGCGCCGCGACGAGCTGCGGGTAGCGGTCGAAGGCGGGCTGCAGGATCGGCACCAGTTCGAGGACCTTGGCCACCTTGCCCTTGATGCGCACCTTGCCGAGGGCGACGGCCGCGGGCATCAGCAGGGTGCCCGACCACAGCCGGTGGGCGGTGTCGCAGCTCATCTTGATGGTCACGGAGGCGTCCTCGGGCGCGTCGTCGCCGAGACGGACCTGGTCCGGCGTGACGTGGATGACGCAGTCCGGCTTGGTCTGCACCAGACGGAGGGTCAGGTCGGCGTCCCGCAGCCGCTCGGTGAACTCCTCGTCGGCGGCGAGAATCGTGAACAGCTCGCCGAAGACCGCGTAGGCGGTGGACGAGTCTGGGTAGACGGACATGGCGATTCCTCCCCTAGAATCGATAAACATCGATGTATCTGCCCCGGAAGGGGGCGGTGGAGCGCTGCCCCGAAGAGGGCGGCGGTGGAGCGTTCGCCCCCGGAGGGGGGCGATGCACGGGCGCCGGGCGGCTCAGTGGCGGCGACGGGCTCCGCGGGTCATGGCGAGCAGCAGGCCGGCCACCTCGACCGGCTGGCGGAGCCGATCCCACAGCCGCTCGCCGGACGGCATGGCGAGACGGTGGACGTCGACCGTCGCCGACGAGGGCACCGGTCGCCCGGTCACCAGGCGGAGGGTGAGCGTCGCCGCCAGGACGCCGAACATGTCGGCCGCCTGCACCAACTGCGGGAAGGTGAACTCGTCCCGATGCAGGCCGCCCCGGATCAGGCCGACCAGGTCCCGCGGCACCTTGCGAGCGGGCACCAGTCGGGCGAGCAGTTCCCACAACGGCATCTCGTCGAGCTGTTGCCGGGTCACCGCACCCCCGAAGAGCCGCTGCTCCCGTCGGTAGTCGTAGACCCGGACGTACTGCGTGCCCGACATGTCCCATCCGGTCATCAGCGGCAGGCCGCGGGCCCGGGCCCGCTCGTGCAGCAGGCCCTTCGCCGTGAGCCCCGAGCGGGTGGTCACGTCGACGCCGTCGATGACCACGTCGACGCCGGCCAGGAGCGCGTCCACCGTCTGCTCGGTGACCCCGTCCGCGGCCACCTCGACCACCACGTGCGGGTTGATCGCCCGGGCACGGTCCGCCGCCACGGCCGCCTTGTTGCGGCCCAGGTCGTCGACCGTGGCGTTCTGCCGGTTGAGGTTCGTCAACTCGTAACTGCCCGGGTCGGCCAGCGCCAGCGACCGGAAGCCGAGGCGTACCAGCGGCTCCACTGCGGCGCCGCCGATCGACCCGCAGCCGGCCACGAGGATCCGGGCGGCGGAGATCCGAGCCTGGTCCGCCGCGTCCACGACACCCCGGTTGCGGTCGACGAAGATGCGCTGGAACTCCTCGGGCGGCAGGGCTCGCGCCGCCTCCGGCGAGCTGACGTCCTGGTCGACCACCGCCCCGGTCATCGCGTCTCCCCGGTCAGTGCGGAGTCCATCGGCAGGTCGTGCGGCGCCGGCCGCGGCGTGAGCCGCGAGGGAACCCAGACGAGCACCAGCAGCGCGCCGACGAGCAGCACTGCGATGCCCACCCCGAGGGTCACGTGCATCGCGTCCACGAACGCATCCCGCGCGCGGTCCGCCAGCGCCAGCGCCTCCGCGCCGGGCGCACCGCCCGCCGGGGATCGACCGCCGAGGGCGAACAGCGTCGCCCCGAGGGAATCCCCGGCGCGCTCGCGTTGCCCCGGCGGCAGCGCGTCGAGGACCTCGGCGGCCCGGTCGCGGTAGGCCATCGACAGCACCGAGCCCATCACGGCGACACCGAGCGCCGCGCCGACCTGCCGGACCGTGTTGTTCACCGCGCCGCCGACTCCCGCCTTCTGGGTCGGCACGGCGGACATCGCCAGCGTGGTCGTGGCGCCCATGACGAAGCCCATGCCGAGGCCGGCCACCAGGAGACTCACCTCCAGGCGCCAGAGCGGTGACGTGGCGGTGGCGAGGAGCAGGCCGCCGAACGACACCGCCAGCAGCACCAGGCCCCCGCTCACGGTGAGCCGGAAACCGTAGCGCCGCACCATCCCGGCGCTGGTGACGGCCGACAGCACGCTGCCCACCGCGACCGGCAACAGGATCAGGCCCAGCTCCAGCGGAGTGTGGTCGAGCACCAGCTGCACGTAGAAGACCAGCAGGAACGTCCCGCCCGTGAGGGCGAAGAACGCGAGCGACACGGCGGTGGTGCCGCCCGCGAACGGCGCGCTGCGGAACAGGCTCACGTCGAGCACCGGGTGGGCGGTGCGCCGCTCCACCAGGATCAGCACGACGGTCAGCGCGAGGCCGAGCGCCACCATCCCGGCGGACGCCGGCGCGAACCAGTCGTTGTCCTCGCCGGCCCGGATCACCCCGTAGACGATCGCCGCGATCGCGGCGGTGGACAGCAGCAGACCCGGCAGGTCGAGGTGGAACCGGGCGGTGGACCGGGATTCCCTGGCCACGACGAACAGCAGCGCCAGACAGGCGGCCGCCACCGGCACGTTGATCAGGAAGACCGAGCCCCACCAGAACCGCTCCAGCAGTGCGCCGCCGAGGATGGGGCCGAACGCCACGGACAACCCGCCGAGCGCCGCCCAGATCCCCATGGCCTTGCCGTGCTCGTCCTCGGGCACCGCGTGTTTGATGATGGCCAGGGTGGCCGGCGGCACGACCGCACCTCCGATGCCCATCACGGCACGCCACAGGATCAGGGCGTCCGGGCTGTCGGCGAAGGCCGAGAACGCCGAGGCGACGGCGAACACGGCAAGGCCGACGGCGAGGGTGCGCCGCCGCCCCCACCGGTCGGCGATCACGCCGGCGGTGAACATCAGCGAGGCATAGACCAGAATGTAGGAGTCGACCGCCCACTGGAGCTGGGAGTTGTCGGCCCGCAGGTCCCGTTGGATGGCCTGCAGCGCCACATTGAGGATGGTGTTGTCCATCATCACCATGAGGAAGCAGGCGCCGACGACCACGAGCAGCAGGCCCTGACGTTCCGATCTCGTCGTCATTGTGATGTGTTCCTTGTCTAGTCGTTGCTGTAGGCGGGGCGCCGATCGGCGCGCGACAGATCGGTCCCGGACTTGAAGATCCGCCGGTGCACGTGCGAGCGCGGCAGCCGGTCCGCGGTCGACCGGCGGAGGTCGGGCACGGCGAAGGAGCGGCGCAGCCACCGGTCCTGGCCGTCGTGCCGGGCGGCGAAGCCGGTGCGACCGTGCACCGCCTTGTCGTTGTCGACGATGAGCAGGTCCCCGGCCTCGAGGACATGGCCGACCAGGTTGGTGAGCATCGCCCGGCGCAGGCTGGCCAGCGCGCGCCGGCCCTCCGGGTCCTCAGTGGTCATCGCGTGGAAGTCGACGCACAGCTCCGGGTCGAAGGGCGACCCGCTGAGTACCGGGACCGGCCCGGCGTAGACGTCTTCCCGCTCGCCGACGAAGGAGCTGGCCAACCGGATCCGGTAGATCGGCTGGGTGAGCACCTCCCGGGTCCCGCCGTCCAGCCCGGCGAGTGCGCGGCGGATGCCACTGGCCAGCGTGAGCGCCACCCGCTCGTGGTCCGGCCGGAGGGCGAGCAGGCTGATGAAACGTGGCCGCTGCGGGTGGAACCCGTCCTCCGTGTGCAGCTCCAGGAAGCAGCTGCCGGTGTTCTCCTGCCGCTTCTCGGCGCCGAGCACGGGCGCGACGTCCTGGATGATCCGGCCCGCCTTCTCGTCGGCGTACGAGATCACGTCGCCGAGGATGTTCATGACCGCCAGCTGGGTCATCGTCGCGACTTCGAGCCGTTGCCAGTCACCGTCGTAGTTGCCCTGCTCGGGAGTGGGCGGCAGCACGTCGTCGATCGGCACGTTGCGCAGCAGCAGCATCCCGTCGGGGTTGCTGCGGTAGCGGAACTGGGTGAGCGCGCGCACCAGCGCTTCCGGGCCCTCCCGCAGCATCCGCAACTTGCAGTCGACCATCAGGTCGTCGTCGTCCAGGTGCAGACCCGAGGGTCGGCTCGCGTGCCGGGCGGCGACCCCCCGCGCCACCGCCCGCAGGCACTCGCGGTCGTCGTCGGCCAGCACGAAGGCCGCGCGCTGCGCCTGCCTGACCGGCCACGAGCGACCCTCGTCATCCGTCACCATGGCGACCTCATCCATCGACACAGGTCCTCCCCCGTCTCAGTCAACTGATCACGCTCAGGATCCTGATCGCGAATCACACTACATCAATTGCTCGGGACGGACGGGGAAACGCAATGTCAGGTCGTCGACATCTCGGCGATGAATGATTGAACGAAGCGCACATATGCGATGGAGCAACGCGTCGCACGATATCGCCGGCTCATGTCGAGCCGCCGGGACAACTGACGACGCAAATTTCCCGGCTGGCGCCACTGCCCGCCGCCGCCTCCGTCATCGCCCGGGGGAGCGGGCGCGGATCCGCAGGTCGGCGGGCTGGTACGCGCGCCGGCGGGCGGCACGGCGGGCGAGGCACGCTCTATTCGGCCTCGCCGAATCAGTCAACGAGGTTGCGTAAATGTGACAGGAAGCCGCCTTCTCGCGGCACCCTTTCGCGTCCGCCGTCGACTAACGGACAAAATTATGAATCCGCTGTTTTCACTACTTCCGGACGAGGTCGAGTGACGCGCCTAACATTTCCGCGGTGGCGCGCCGCGGACCGTCGGAAGTCACTCGTCGGACGGCGTCCGCGCGGACTTCCCGGGGTCGTCGAGCACCCGGCGGGCCCGCTCCAGCAGGTGCCGCAGCGCGGTGAGTTCGTCCGCGGTGAACTCCTCCTCGTAGCGGGCGTCGACCTCACGGGCGGCGAGGTCGGCCCGGGCCAGCAGGGCGGCGCCCCGACGGGTCAGGGTCAGCGCCATGACCCGCGGGTGGATCGCCGCGGGAGTCCGCTGGGCCAACCCGCGCTTCTCCAGGGCGGCGGTCACGACGCTCATCGACTGGGGCGTGACCCGGCACAGGCGGGCGAGTTGGGCACTCGACGACCCGGGATTGCACCGCAGCATCAGCATCGCGGTGTACTGCGTCACGGTGAGGTCGAACGGCGCCAGGCAGTCCGCCTTCCGGACCACCATCACCGACGCCGCGTGCTGGAGCAGGGTGCTGACCCGCCCGTTGATCTCCTGCTGCCGCGCCACGTCCGCCCTGCTCGTCGTGCCCACTGACGGTTCCTCCCCGCGCCTGTCCGTCCCGGCCGGTGCCCGCGGACGGCCGGCCTCCCGGCCACTGTCGCACGGCGGAGGGGGACCCGACACTCGACACAGGCGCCCTGAGCAGCGGATCGGCCCGGACCTCGCGGCCGGCCGCCGCCCGCCGCGCGGAGATCAGCGTCCCGGACGGCGGACCGGCACGAGGCGCGTTGGAGGGCGGACCGGCACGGTCCGCCTCAGAGGCGGACCGGCATGAGGATGGAGAACGCGTCCCCGTCGTCGGGGCGGCGCACGGCCAGCGGGGCGATCGGGCCGTCCAGCTCCAGCACGAGCTGGCCCCGGCCGCCGGCGTCCAGCGCGTCGAGCAGGTACTCCCGGTTCACGCCCACCCGGAGGCCGTCCGGGGCGTCGGGCCCGAGCACGCACAGCCCACCCCGGTCGTCCAGGCCCAGCACGACGACCTCGTGGTCGACCCCCGCGTACTCGCGGAGCAGCACCGGAGCGCCGTCGGCCGTCAGCGCGCGCCGCAGCGCCCCCACGTCGACCGGGATCCGGTGGCTGGGCGCGCCGCCGACCTGCCCGTGCAGCAGCCGCCGGTAGTCCGGGAAGTCGTACGGGAGCGCGGCGGCGGTCACCGGCCGGCCGGCGACCGCGACCTCCACCCGGTCCGGGGCCACCGTGAGGTGCGCCTCCGGGGTGGTCCCGGCGCCGGTGTCGAGCAGGGCGCGCAGCTCGTCGACCGCGTCCACGGGCAGCAGCGCGTGGACGGGCGGGCCGTCGACCTTCCCGCCGGCCCGGGCCACGGCGAGCCGGTGCCGGTCGGTGGCGACCAGCCGGACGCCGTCGGGTTCGACCTCCAGCAGCACGGCGGAGAGCACCGGCAGCTCCGGGTCGGCGCCGACGGCGAACCGCACGGCGTCCACGGCGGCGGCCAGGTCGGCGCGGGACAGCACGAGTCGGGTGGTGGTCATGGTCGTCTCCTCCGGATCGATCAGGGTGCGGATCCGGGAGAGCTCACGGCGGGCGTCGGCGAGGCCGTCCTCCAGGTGGCGCAGGTGCGCGTCCAGCAGCCGGTGCACGATGGCCGGTTCGTGCCGGTGCCGCAGCGCCTCGGCGATCCCGGCCAGCGGCATGCCGACCCGGCGCAGCCCGGCGACGAGGCGGGCCGGGGCCACCTGGTCGTCGGTGTACCAGCGGTAGCCGGTCGCCGGGTCCACCAGCGCCGGCACGAGCACGCCGGACCGGTCGTAGAACCGCAGCGCGCTCACCGTCAGCCCGCTGGCGCGGGCCAGCTCGCCGATGCTGCGCAGTTCGCTCTCCACGACGCCGGATCCTGGGCCCTCGACCCGGTCGAGGGTCAAGCGTCCAGCACCCGGAACGTGATCCCGGCCCGGACCAGCCGGTCGAGCAGGGCGTCGCCCATCGCGGTCACCGGCGTCACCTGTCCGGCGGTCGGGGGCAGGTCGTCGAGGGCCAGGCAGAGCGCGGACTCGGCGAGCATCTTGGCGGTCTCGTCGTAGCCGGGGTCGCCGCCGGCCACCTCGGTGCGTACGGTCCGGCCGCCGCCGGTGCCGACGAACCGGACCCGGAACCACGACTTCGCCCGCTGGGCGGCGCTCGGTCCCTGGCCGGAGGACAGCCGGCCGAGCAGCCAGCGCCGGGTCGGCGGCAGCTTCACCAGCCCGACCACGCCGGCCAGGCCCACCCCGGCGGCCAGCACGGTGGGCAGCCGCTTCACGGCGGCGAAGTGTCGGTAGCGGAAGTCCGGGCCGTACTCCGGGCGGGCCGCCGCC
The DNA here is from genome assembly GCF_040607315.1 of Micromonospora sp. NPDC005305. Taxonomy (NCBI): domain Bacteria; kingdom Bacillati; phylum Actinomycetota; class Actinomycetes; order Micromonosporales; family Micromonosporaceae; genus Micromonospora; species Micromonospora sp. NPDC005305. The sequence goes on from NZ_JBEXGL010000012.1 coordinate 59,397, forward strand.
GACCGGCGGACCACCTGCGGGTCAATGGTGGGCAGCGGCACCGCCCACTGCCCGAACTCCTTCACCCGGCCGACCCGGCCGGGCACCGCCCGGACCCGCCGGCCGTCCGGGCGTGGCTCGACCGCCCGGCGTGCCTTCGCGGCCCGGCTCATCTCGCCCGTGCGGGAGAACGCGGTCAGCGCCGAGTGGTACGTGCCGGCCGAGAACCGCCCGCCGGCCCGGACGTAGCCGTCCACGGTGACCGGCCCGTCGGTGGGCAGCTGCTTGACGGTGAACCAGGCGCCCAGGTCGTGCGGGATCGAGTCGAAGCCGCAGGCGTGCACGAGCCGTGCCCCGGTGCGCACCGCCTCGGCGTGGTGCCGCACGTACATGAGGTCGACGAACTCCGGCTCGCCGGTGATGTCGAGGTAGTCGGTGCCGGCCGCGGCGCAGGCCGCGACCAGCGGCTCGCCGTGGTGGACGTACGGGCCGACGGTGCTGGCGACCACCCGGGCGCTCTCCGCCACGGCACGCAGCGACGCCGGGTCGGTGACGTCGGCGGTGAGCAGGGGCAGCCCGGCCAGGCCCGCGTCGATGGCGGCCAGCCTTTCGCGTACCCCGGCCAGCTTGTCCGGGTTGCGGCCGGCCAGCGCCCAGCGCAGCCCGTCCGGGGCGTGCCGGGCCAGGTACTCGGCGGTGAGGCCACCGGTGAAACCGGTGGCGCCGAAGAGGACGAGATCGTACGGGCGGTCGTCGCGCATCCGCCGAGTGTGCCACCCGCGGCCGCCCGGATCACGGGGCGAGGAGGGTCCGTTCAGCGCGGCCGCTCCAGCCGGGAGCGGTCCGCCCGCAGCACCTCCCCGGTCTCCACGAGCTGCTTCGTCTCCCGCAGGGCCTGCCGGAGGAACCGGCCGGGATCGTCGCCGACCAGGTGGGCGGCCAGCCCCGGCAGCATCGCCTGCCCACCGGCGGGCAGGCGGGCCGCCAGCTCGGTGCCGCGCCCGCCGGGAGCGGGGCGGGCCGACAGCTCGACCGCGCCGCCGAGCCGGTGCAGGGGTTCCGGCCGGCGCCCGGGCGGCAGCACCTCGTCGGGCCGGCCGGCCACGGTCACGACCTCCCAGCGCCGGGGGTCGGGCCCGACCGTGGGCGGCCGGCGCCGGCGCCGGCGTGCGACGGCAGCCGCGGCCACGACGGCCAGCCCGCCGCCCGCCACGTGTCCCATCCGTGCCACCCGTCCCTCCCGTCCTCGGGGGTCCCGGGCGGCCGGCTGCCTGCCTGCCGGCCGCCCGCGTGCCTCCACCCTGCGGTCGGGCCGGGTGACACCGGCTCGCCCGGAAGGGGTGAACCGGTCCGGGCCGGGTAACCGCTGCCCGCACCGACCGGGGGAGGGGCCGCATGCCGGAGGAGGCTGACCGCGTCGAGGTCGCCGCGACACCGACCGACGTCACCGGGACGGCGGACGTCGCCGAGCCGTCGCCGCTCGCCTCGCGCACCGCCGGCGCGGCGGGGGTCGGCGGAGTGCCGGGCGGAGGCGGGTCGGCGGGGGCCGGCGGGGTGCCGGGCGGAGGCGGGTCGGCGGGTGGCCTCGGGGTGGCCGGCGCTCCGCTGTTGGCGTCCCGGCTGGCGCCGGCAGCGCTGCCCGAGCCGGTGCTGGTGCGGCCCCGGCTGATCGACCGGCTGGACCGGGGCGCCGCCGGGCCGGTCACCCTGGTCCTCGCGCCGGCCGGCTGGGGCAAGACGACGCTGCTCGCCGGCTGGGCCCGGACCGTGCGGGCCGAGCCGCCGCCGGCCTGGGTGACCGTGGAGGAGGGCGACACCGGGGAGCGGCTCTGGGCCTACCTGGCGGCGGCGCTGCGGGCGGCCGCCGAGGGGGTCCCGGACGAGGGTCCCCGGCCGCCGCTGCCGGACGGCCCGCCCCGGCCGGACCAGCTCGAACTGCTCGCCGCGGCGCTCGCGGCCCGGGAACGCCCGGTGCGGCTGGTCCTGGACGACCTGCACCGGGTGACCGACCCGGCCGCGCTGACCGGGCTGGAGTTCCTGCTCCGGCACACCGAGGGACGGCTGCGGCTGGTGGCCGCCGCGCGGACCGACCCGCCGCTGGCCCTGCACCGGTGGCGGCTGGCCGGCGAGCTGACCGAGGTGGGCCCGGGGGAGCTGGCGTTCACCCCCGACGAGGTGGCCGACCTGCTGGTCGCGCACGGCGTGCCGCTGCCGGCCGCGGCGGTGCCCCGGCTGGCCGACCGCACCGGGGGTTGGCCCGCCGGCCTGCGCTTCGCCGCGCTGGCGCTGCGCGCCCAGGCCGACCCGGCCCGCGCGGTCGATGGGTTCGCGGGCGACCGGCCGGACGTCGCCGGGTACCTGCGCGACGAGGTGCTCGCACCGCTGGACCCGGCCGCCCGGGACGTGCTGCGCCGCAGCGCGGTGGCCGCCGCCGTCTGCGCCGACCTGGCCGACGCCGTGACGGGGCGGCCCGACGCCGGCCAGGTGCTGGCCGACCTGGCCCGGGAGGGCGGCTTCGTCCAGCAGGACGGCGGCAGCCCGCCCTGGTACCGGTGCCAGCCGCTCCTGGCCGACCTGCTCCGCGACGAGCTGGACCGGCTCCCCGCCGACGAGCTGCGCGAGCTGCACCGGCGCGCCGCCGGCTGGTACGCGGGCCACGACCGGCCGGCCGAGGCGCTGCGGCACGCGCTGGCCGGCGGCGAGTGGGACACCGCCACCGAGCTGCTGATCGCCCGCTGGCCCGAGCTGGCGCCGTACGAGCGGGACCGGCCTGTCGCCCCGGCCCCGCCCGATCCACCGGTCGAGGCGGTGCGCCGCGATCCGGAGCTGGCGCTGGCCGGCGCGGCCGAACGGTCGTACGCCGGGGACGCCGAGGCGGCCGCCGGACTGCTGCGGACGGCCGTCGAGCACGCCCGCGACCTGCCCGCCCCGCGCCGGGACCGCTTCCGGCGGCTGGCCACCGCGGTGGAGCTGACCCTGGCCCGGCTGGACGGGGACCACGACGACGTACGCCGGGCGGCCGGGCGGTTGCTCGCCACCGCCGCCCCGACCGGCCCCGGGGACGACCCGCGGGCCGGCGTGGGGGAGGACGCCGACGTGCGGGCGGTCGCGGGCACCGCGCTGGGGCTGGTGGCGCTGGCCGAGGGACAGCTGTCCGAGGCCGCCGGGCACTTCTCCGGTGCGCTGGCGGCGGCGCGGCGGGCGGGGCGGCCGCGTACCGGGCTGGTCTGCGCGAGCCGGTCGGCGCTGCTGGAGGCGGCGCACGGCGCGCTCCGGTCCGCCGAACGCACCGCCCGGGAGGCGCTGGCCATGCCGCCCTGCGAGGGCTGGTCCTCACGGCTGGACTGCGGGTACGCGTACCTCGCGCTGGCCCTGGTGGCCTGGGACCGCGACGAGCCGGCGGAGGCCGCGGCGAACCTGACCCTGGCCGGCCCGGCGGTCGCGGAGCCGGGCGGGGCGGCGCTGGCCGCGCTCTGCCGGGCCGGGCTGCTGGCCGCCGACGGCGAGCCGGCCGCGGCGCTGCGTGCCCTGGCGGCGGCCCGGGAGACGGCGCCCGGCCCCGACCTGGACGCCTGGCTGGTCGCCGACGACGCCCAGCTGCGAGGCGCCGTCGGGGACCTGGAGAGCGCCCGGGCCCTGCTGGTCGAGGCGGGAGCGGGCGCCGCGGACACCACGACTCCACCCGACCCGGCCGACGTGGCCGCGGTGGACCGGCCGGCGGTCGCCGGGGAACCGGTCGGCGCTCGCGGCGGCGGGCCGGCCGCTCTCGACGTGGCGCTGGCCCGGGTGCGGCTGGCGGCCGGCGATGCGCGCGCGGCCGGTCGGGTGCTGCCCGACTGGACGGGCCCGGACGCGGACTCCTGGCCGCTGCGCGTGCGGCTCGCCGCCGGGCTGCTCGACGCGGTGCTGACCGGCGGCGCCGGCGACGACCGGGGCGCCGGCCGGATCCTGGAGCAGGTCCTCGACCTGGCCGAGCCGGAGGGCTACCGGCGCGTCTTCACCCGCGCCGAGCCGGCGGTACGCGACCTGCTCGCCGCGCACCTCGACGCCGGCACGGCGCACTGGGCGACGGTGAGCGACCTGGTCCGCGGTGCCGACGAGCGGCGGGCCGACGAGTCGCCGGAGCGCCCGGCCGGCCCGGAGCGGACCCTGGACGAGCCGCTCACCGAGCGGGAGCTGACGATCCTGCGCTACCTGCAGAGCATCCTGTCCAACGTGGAGATCGCGGGGGAGCTGTCGCTGTCGGTCAACACGGTGAAGACCCACGTGCGCAACATTTACCGCAAGCTCGACGCGACCCGCCGGCGGGAGGCCGTCCGGCGGGCGCGCGAGCTGCGGCTGATCTGACCGCGACCGGGTTCAGGCGTCCGCGGCGGCGTCGACGGCGGCGAGCAGATCCGCCAGGTCGTACCCGCCCTCGTGACGCACCTCGTTGACGAAGAGCGTCGGGGTGCCGTCGACCCCGCTGCGGATGCCGCCGACGAAGTCCTGCCGGACCCGGTCGGCGTGGGCGTGACGCCCCACCTCCGCGCCGACCTCGTCGGGCGGCAGCCCGAGCTGCTCCACGCCGAGCGACAGGTGCACCGGGTCGAGCTGGTCCTGGTGCTCGTAGAGCCAGTCGTGCATCTCCCAGAACCGCCCCCGCCGGCCGGCGGCCTCGGCCGTCTCGGCGGCGCTTTCCGCGTACGGGTGGACGTTGGCGATGGGGAAGTGCCGGTAGACCAGCCGGACGGTGTCGGCGCGCTGGCGCAGCACCTCGGCCAGGTTGGTGTGGGCGGCCCCGCAGAACCGGCACTGGAAGTCCCCGTACTCGACGAGGGTGACCGGCGCGTCGGCCGGCCCGCGGGTGTGGTCCGTCCCGGTGACCGGGAGCCGCAGCCGGGCGGTGGTGACCTGCAGTGGCGTGGTCATCGGGCCATCACCCGCCGATCCGGCGTGGCGTTCGGATCAGTCATGGTTCCCAGCCTCGCCCACGGCGGGGTGAGCCGGGATCACCCGGCCGGGGTGGTCCGCCTCAGCGGCCGATCGTCACCTCGTTCCGTACCTCCCGGATGCCGGGCGCGTTCCACACCACCCGTTCGATCTCCTCGCGCTCGCCGGCCGAGTGGACCAGCCCCTCCAGCAGCACGGTGTCGCCGTGCACCCGGACGCTGATCCCCTCCGCCTCGGTGGCGCCGTTGCGGGCCAGCGCGTCCACGATCCGCTCGGCCAGGTCGCGACCGTCGGCGCGGGCGCTCGGCCGCACGGTGATGCCGTTGCTCACCCCGCGTACGCCGGTGAGGCGGGCGACCGAGCGTTCGGCGGCCCGGCGCTGGTACTCCCACTCGACCTCGCCGTGCAGGGTGACCCAGCCGTCGGCGACGGTCACGTCGAGCGCCTCGATCGGCACGAACGCGTCCCACTCCAGGGCGCGGCTCGCCGCGGTGGCGATCTCCGGGTCGCTCTTCTCGGCCGAGGTGGCGATCCGGACGGCGATGTCGTTGGCGACCGCCCGCACCCGGGGCACCCGGTGGGCGGCCCGCTCGGCGGCCCACTTCCTGGCGTAGCTGTCCACGGAGCCGACCAGCGTCACCACCCCCTCGGTGACGGTCACCCCGATCTCGTTGGTGCGTACCCGGGGCTCCCAGGTCAGCTCGTCGAGAACGGCGGACTGGATCTCCTGGTCGGTGCGGGTGGTCGTCGCGGTGGCCATGGTGGCTTCCTCCCGGGGCTCGGTTCGCGGTTCGCCGGGCTCCGCCGGCACGGAGTCCCGCAACCCCGATCCTGCGCGCGTCCCGGGTGACCCGCCCTCACCCGATGCGGGTGGGCCGATCTGCACGGGGCCGCTCACCTGGCCGCGAACAGCGCGGTGGCCGCCCCCGACGCCGGGGGGCGGCCACCGTCGCGTGCCGGGCTCAGCCGTCCAGGCCGGCGGGGGAGTTGGGACGGTCGACGTCGACGAACTCGATCTCGTCGACGTCCCGCTCGCGGCTGCCGGCGGCCCGCGCGGCGGTGCCGGCGGCCCAGCCGATCGCCGCGCCGGCCAGCGCCGCGGCGATCAGCAGCGTCCAGGGCAGCGCCGGCCGGCGGCCGGCGAGCGCGTCGAAGGCGAGGCTGGCCCGGCGGCGGGCCTCCTCGGCGGCGGAGCCGACCAGGTCGGTGGCGTCGTCGGCGAGGCCGGAGGAGTTGCGGCGGGCCGACCGGGCGGCGTCCCGCACGCTGTCGCCGGCGGAGCCGGCGGCGGAGAGCAGGTGCTGCCACGCCTGGTCGGCGACCCGCTCGGGCTTGCTGCGGCGGTCCAGCAGGGTGGATCCGAACATCGTGTTACCTCCTCGGGGTGCCGAAGTCCGGCGGCCAGATCGGACTCCGGGTGTCATCCGGCGCGTGACGGTTCGCTCACCGGGGCCAGTGCCCGCACCGGAGCCGGCGCAAACCCACCGGCGCGGGCCGGGTCGCGCCCGATCGGCGCGGCACCGGACGAACCACGCGAACGCGCCGGGGGCGGGTGCCACCCGGGCGTGCGCCCGCCCGCTACCCTGGGTCGGCGGATCGGCCGGGCCCACCCGGCCGATCGACCGGTGGGGACCCCGCGCCGCGGGGAAAATAGGAGCCCGAAGGTCCGGATTGGGATGCCCAGGTGTGCCCAGTACGCGAATTGCTCATCCCGAGGGGTGGCGACCGAGGCCGTCGGAGGAATACTCTCGGTCGCGGCCCGCGTACTGATGAGGCGCCCGTACGGGCGAGTGGAGGTGCTCGCGTGAGCCTGTCGATCGTGAAGTCGGTGCTGCCGGGTGGTGTGGTCCAGATCGCCCCGCGAGGGGAGATCGACGTCGACACCGCGTACGAGGTGCGGGAAGCGATCGCCGAGGTGCTCGCCAAGGGCCGCCCCTCCCGGATCGAGCTCAACATGCGGCTCGTCACCTTCATCGACTCGGTCGGCATCAGCGCCATGGTCGCCGGCTTCCAGACCTGCGAGGTCAGCGGCGTGAAGCTGGTGGTCACCGAGCCGAGCCGATTCGTGCACCGGCAGCTCTGGGTGACCGGCCTGCTCGGCCTCTTCGGCGCGCCCGAGCCCTGGTTCGCCGACAGCACCCCCCAGGTGCTCCCCGGCGCCTGATCGCCCACCTCCCGCTGATCCACTCCAGCTCGCCGACCTGCCCCCGGGCCGGCGACTTTTGACCCGTTGCCAGCCCGGCTCCGGTACGGGACGATCGTGCGGACCCACGACGGCGAGGGGGTGCCGCTTGCTCAGCAGCGACAGCTTCAGCTACACCGTGCAGGCCCGGTGCACGAGGGCCCACGCGGTGGCCCTGCTCGGCGACCTGAGCCGGCAGGGCGAGCTGCATCCGCTGATCGTCCGGGTCCGCCAGCTGCCGGCCCGCCCGGGGGCGCTGGCCAGCTACGCGATCACCGACCGGCTGGCGCTCGGCCCGCTGCACTTCCCGGTCACCTACCAGGCGGACGTGCTGGTCGCCAACGAGGACGAGGTCGTGACCGTGGCCCGGCAGCAGCCGGCCACCACGGTGCGCAACCACACCCGGCTGCGCGACGAGCCCGACGGGGTGGTGCGGATCGACGTGGAGATCACCCTCTCCGCACCGGCGCCGCTGTTCGGCTACGCCTTCCGGCAGGCCCGGGCGGCCCACCTGGGCCTGGCCAGCCGGCTCGGCGCCACCCTGGAGGGGCAGCTGCCCTGACCCGGCCGCGCCGCCGGCGGGCGACCGGGCTCAGCCACGCCGCCGAGCTGGCTCGGCCATGCCGCCGCGGCGGCGGCCCGGCTCAGCCACGCCGCCCCGTGGCCACCGGTCGGCGGGCCGCCGGCCGGGCCGGCCGCAGGCGCCCCCACGGCTTGTAGGTGGACAGCACCGTCACGACGAGCAGCAGCGTGCTGGAGGCGGTCGGCGCGACCACCAGGTCGACCCGCAGGTGGTCGTCGGCCGCCCCGGCCAGCTCACCGAGGTGCCGGACCCGCGGGGTGAGCAGGAGCAGCACCAGCGTGAGCACCACGGTGGTGACGGCGAACTTCACCAGCACCCAGCGCCAGCGCAGCAGCCCCCACGGGGTGAGCAGCGCGCTGGCGAGCCCGACCAGCCAGACGAGCACGCTCAGCGGGGCGAACAGCCAGGTGACCAGCAGCGCGGCGGCCGGGTAGACCACCTCGGGGTCGGCCCCGCGCAGCCCGGCCACGCCGAGGGCCAGCAGCACCAGGTCGGCGCCGAGCCACCCCAGCGAGGTGACCAGGTGCAGGGTGAGCAGGGCCTTGCGTCCGGCGGGGGAGAGTCGAGTCATGCCACCGATGCTCGGCCGTCGCGGGCGTCGCGTCGTGGGCCGCGCGGCGACACCCGGCGTACGTCGTGGGGCGTAGGCCGGGTGCCGCCGGGGCGCGGATCAGTACACCGAGCGGATCAGTACACCGACAGGTGCACGTGGTTGGTGTGGTCGCTGGACGGGTCGCCGTTGCCCCCGCTGTACGACTTCCAGCCGCTGCTGGGCAGCCAGATCCTCTTGAACCAGATCACGTAGAGCACGGCGAGCGCGTCGGCGTTGCGGATGAAGTAGGCGGCCAGGTTGTTGCCGTACGTCTTGTCGCCGCCGGTGGCCACGCCGCCGAAGCCGCCCTTCTGCGCGGCGAAGTCGCAGGCCCGCCCCTTCGGGTGCTCGCCCGAGCCGCTGGGCCGGTGGCAGGAGACGTAGCGGGTGAAGCCGGCCGCCTTGGCCTGCTGGAGCGCGTGCAGGGTACGCGGGGTGATGCAGCCGTCGGCGGGGGTCGGGTCGTTGACGCTGCACGACTCCGACGGCCAGGAGCCGTCGGCGTTGCGCTTTGCCGGCTTGGCGTTGGCCGAGGAGGTGCCCTGCACGCTGCCGCCGCCGGTGCTGCCGGACGCGCGGTTGTTCGCCACCTCCAGGGCGCGTTCGGCCTGCTGCTTGCGCTTGGCCATCACGGCGACCTGCTTGCGCTGCTCTTGGATCTCACCGGTGAGCGCGGCCTGGGTGCGGGTCGCCTCGTCCCGGGTGTCGATGAGGTCGCGGAGGGCGCGGTCCTCGTGCGCGGCCACCTGCTCCAGCGCCGCCGCGCGGTCCATGAAGCCCTCGGGGCTGGTGCTGCCGAGCAGCGCCGCGGCCGTGCCCAGCCGCCCGGACCGGTACGCGACCCCGGCGATCTCGCCGACCTTGGCGTCCCGGACGGTCAACTCGTCGTTGACCGTCTTGAGCTGGGCGGTGAGCTGCTGTTGCCGGGTCACCGAGCGGTTCAGTGCGGTGCGTGCGTCCAGCCAGCCCTTGCTGGCCGCGTCGAGCTGGGCGCGCAGTGCCGGGGTGCCGCCCTCGTCGTCGCCGGGTGCGGCGGCGGCGAGCAGGCCGGCGGGGGAAGTCGCCGGAGCCGCGGAGGCCGGGGAGACCGGCGCGGTCACGACGCCGAGGGTGAGCGTCGCGACGAGCAGGGCCGCCAACCGGGCGGCCGTCCGTCGTACAGGTGCCACTGGGGGCATTCACGTGTCCTTCCGTCAACCGCCGACCGGGTTAGCTGACGGGTTCGGGACGGAAGATCCCTACCGCTGACGCGGATGCACCCCACGAACGTGGTTCCCCGGCTCGCCCGTGCGGGCGATTAGGCGCTGGCCACCGCGGGCGCCGGCGGGCGCCGCCCGGCGGGGGCCGCGATCGAGCCTACCGGCGCTGTGCCGGGCCGGCTCCGCTGGTGGGGGCCGGTGTCCCGGACAAAACCGGCACAGGTGCACAATAGCCACTTGGATTTAAGATTGTCCTAATTACCACTCGACCGCGCCGCACGCCCCGGGGGACGCTCCGGGTTCGATCTGCAACGTGGCGTGATCGATCGAGAAGTCCTCGTGCAGCGCGGCCCGGGCGGCCGTCAGCACCTCGCCGACCTCGGCGCCGGGCGTCATGGTGAGGTGCGCCGAGGCCACCTCCATGCCCGAGGTGAGCGTCCAGACGTGCAGGTCGTGCACCTCGGCGACGCCGGGCACCGCGGCCAGCCGGTCATGCACCGCGGTCACCTGGAGGTGCTCCGGGGCGGCCTGCACGAGGATCCGGACCGCGGCCCGACCGAGCCGCCAGGTGCGCGGCAGGATGAACAGCCCGATCGCCACGGCGACCAGCGGGTCGGCCCACCACCAGTCGGTGACCGCGATGACCAGGGCCGCGCCGATCACGCCGAGGGAGCCGAGCAGGTCGCCCAGCACCTCCAGGTAGGCCCCGCGCAGGTTGATGCTCTCCTCGGCGCCGGCGCGCAGCAGCGCGAAGGCGGCGATGTTGGCGAGCAGGCCGAGCACCGCCACGGCGAGCATCGGCCCGGCCAGCACCTCCGGCGGCTCGCCGAACCGGCGTACCGCCTCGACCAGGACGTAGACGGCCACGGCGCCGAGCAGCACCGCGTTGGCCAGCGCGGCCAGCACCTCCAGCCGGTAGAGGCCGAAGGTGCGCTGCGGGTCGGTGTCGGCGTGCCGGGTGGCGGTGATCGCGGCGAGCGCCATGCCGATGCCGAGGACGTCGGTGAACATGTGCCCGGCGTCGGAGAGCAGGGCCAGCGAGCCGGTGGCGAAGGCGGCCACCGCCTCGACCACCATCAGGGCGGTGAGCAGCGCGAACGCGCCCCAGAGCCGACCACGGTGACGCTGCGCCGCGTTGGCCACCGCGCCGCTGTGGTCATGACCTGCGCCCACGCCCACACCCTCTCGTCCACCGCCCCGGCCGGGCTCAATCTATGCTCACATCGCTATATGTGCAAGTGACAGCCGGGTGCGGCGCCGCCGTCACCCGACCGGGTCGAGTGTGGTGAGCCGCTGGGTGGCCCGGGAGAGCGCCACGTAGAGCGTGCGGACGCCCGACCCCGGATCGGCCCGGATCTCGCTCGGCGCGACCAGCACCACCCCGTCGTACTCCATGCCCTTGGCCTGGAGGCTGGTCACCACCTGGAGCCGGCCGCCCAGGTCGCCCAGCCAGCCGGCCACCTCGTCCCGGCGCGGCACCGGCGTGATCACGCCCACCGTGCCCTCGACCTCCGCCAGCAGCGCGCGCGCCGCGGCCGCGGTGGCGGCGGGCAGGTCGGCGGCCGGCACCGTCCGCTCGACGGGCGCCACCCCGGTCGAACGGACCGCGGTGGGCAGGGCGAGGTCCGGGTGTACGCGGCGGATCTCCGCGGCCGCCACGGCGAAGATCTCCGCCGAGTTGCGGTAGTTGGTGGTCAGCTCGTACCGGTGCCGGCGGCGCCGGCCCAGCGCCTGGTCGCGGGCCCGGGCCAGCTCCTGCGGGTCGCCGGTCCAGGCGGTCTGCGCCGGGTCGCCCACCACGGTCCAGGAGGCCAGCCGGCCGCGCCGGCCGACCATCCGCCACTGCATCGGCGAGACGTCCTGCGACTCGTCGACCACCACGTGGGCGTAGTCGCGGTAGTCCTCCGGGCGCTCCCGGGCCGCGGCCCGGGCGGCCCGCTGCCGGTCGGCGGCCGTGCTCAGCTCGCGGACGCCGCCGGCCAGCAGGAACGGGTCCCGCTTCGGCCTCGCCCGCTGCACCGGTCGGCCGAGCAGCGCGTCCAGCTCGTCCAGCAGCGCCACGTCGGCGATCGTCGGCCCCTCGCCGTCCAGGCTCCGGTACGCCCCGGTCAGCAGCCGGATCTCGGCGCCGGACAGGATGCCGCCGGCGTACCGGCGCAGCCGCTCCGGGCGGGCCAGCCAGCCCAGCACGTGGCGCGGGTGCAGCCGCGGCCACCAGGCCTTGAGGAACTCCCGGAACTCCGGCCGCTCGATGATCTCGTCCTCGAACGCGGGCTGCTCCGGCAGCCGGCCGATGGGCAGCTTGCGGGCCTGCGCCCAGAGCGCGGCGAGGACCGCGTCGAAGGCCGACCGGCGCACCTCGTTGCGGCGCGCGCCGCGGGACAGCGTCCGGTCCCGGACGGCGTCCAGCTCGGCCCGCTCCAGCCGGAGCAGCTCACCCCGGTAGAGCAGGCGCAGCTCGCCGGGGGAGTCGGGCACCGCGTCCCGGACCGCCCGCTCCAGCACCCGCCGCATCCGCAGCGACCCCTTCACGGCGGCCACCTCGGGCGGGTCGGTCCGGGTCGCCGACACGCCGGGGAAGAGGGAACCCAGCGAGTGCAGGGTGGCCGTCTCCTCGCCGAGCGAGGGGAGCACCGAGGCGATGTACTGGACGAACACGCTCGACGGGCCGACCACCAGGATGCCGCCGCCGGCGTACCGGGCGCGGTCGGAATAGAGCAGGTACGCGGCCCGGTGCAGGGCCACCGCCGTCTTGCCGGTGCCCGGGCCGCCGAAGACGATCGTGACCCCGCTGCCCGGGGAGCGGATCGCCTCGTCCTGCTCCCGCTGGATGGTGGCCACGATGTCCCGCATGCCGTGGCCGGTGGCCCGGGACAGGGTCGCCAGCAGCGCGCCGTCACCGACCACCGCCATCTCCGGCGGCGCCGACTCCGGGTCCAGCAGGTCGTCCTCGATCCGGGTGACCTGCTCCGCGGACGACTGGATCGTGCGCCGCCGCACCACACCCTGCGGCTCGGCGGGGGTCGCCTGGTAGAACGCGGCGGCGGCCGGGGCCCGCCAGTCCACCACCAGCGTCTCCGCGTTCTCCCCGCGCACGCCGAGCCGCCCCACGTGCAGCACCTGCCCGGTCCGCAGGTCCAGCCGGCCGAAGACCAGCCCCTCGTGCTCGGCGTCCAGCACGTGCCGGCGCTGCGCGGCGTGGAAGACCATGGCGTCCCGCTCGACCAGCGCGCCGAAGTTGCCGACCCGGGCCAGCCGGTAGCCCTCCCGCTCGGCGTCGGCGGCCGACCGACGCAGTTCGGTCAGCCGGGCGTACACCCGGTCGAGATGCCGTTGTTCGACGGCGATCTCCCGTTCCAGGGTGGTCTGGTCGCTCAACGCGGGGGCTCCTGTGGTCAGACGGCGCGGCTGAATGAGGGTACGGGCCGCCGACCCGGCCCGTGTCGGGGCCATGCCGCTGCCCACCGCCGCCCGTCCGGGTTGCCCGTTATCCGGGCCTTCCCACCCGCTGCCCGGGCGTGCCCGCGTCCGTCCCCGCGAGGACCTGGTGCAGCACCCCGGCGACGGCGGCGGTCACCTCGTCGGGGCGTTCCATCATCAGCATGTGGCCGGCGCCCGGGCAGACGGTCAGCTCGGTGGTGGGCAGCGCCGCGGCGATCGACTCGGCGCACGGCGGCGGGGTGAGCCGGTCCCGGTCGCCGACCAGCGCGGCGGCCGGCAGCCGGCCGAGCGCCGCGAGGGTGTCCAGCCGGTGCTGGGCCCCGATCGAGGCGCGGAACCCGCCGATCGAGCGCAGCGAGGCGTGCGCCACCGCCGAGGTGACCAGCCGGATGTCGGCGGGGTCGCAGCGGTCGCCGAAGAGCATCCAGCGGATGCTGGGGCGGAGCGCGCGCAGCAGCGCGTGCGGCGGGCGCCAGGCGCCGCAGCGGGCCAGCACCCCGGCGCCGGTGGTCTCGGCGAGCCGGATCAGCCGGGCGATGCGGGGGGACAGCCCGTAGGCGGTATGGGTGTGCCCCTCGGCGGTGGTCGAGACGAAGACCAGGCCGGCGACGCGGGCGGCGAAGCGGTCCGGGTGGCGGTGGGCGTACTCCATCACGGTCATCCCGCCCATCGAGTGCCCGACCAGCACGATCGGGCCGGACGGGACGAGCTGGTCGACCACCGCGGCCAGGTCGTCGCCGAGCTGGGCCAGGGTGGCGGTGCGCAGCGCCATGCAGCTCGACCGGCCGTGCCCCCGGGCGTCGTAGGTGAGTACCCGCACCCGGTCGCCGAACCGGTCGCGCAGGCCGGCGAGCTGGCGGTGCCAGCTGCGCCCGTCCAGCGTCCAGCCGTGCAGCAGGACGGCGGTGACCTCGGCGTCGACCGGCCCGGTCGCCGTCACGTGCAGGCGTACGCCGTCGGGAAGCCGCACCTCCGGGTGCTCCGCCATGTTCCACCTCCCCGGGCCGACCGGTGTCCCGCACCGGAGTGACCCGGTGGTGACACCGGCGTACCCGTCATGACAGCACGGCAACCGGGGTGGTGAGAAGATTCGCAACCCGGCCTCACGGCGTCGAATGGGTGACCAGGCTGGAGGGCATGTCGCCCACCCCCGCCGCCCGGACGCCCCGGGCCGCCCTGGCCGAACTGCTCTCCGGCAACCGGCGCTTCGTCAGCGGGCAGCCGGTGCACGGCCACGACGTCACGGCCGCCGCCGCCGTGGCCTCGGGCGACCAGCAGCCGTACGCCGTGGTGCTGGGCTGCATCGACTCGCGGGTGCCGTTGGAGGCGATCTTCGACCAGACGTTCGGCTCGATCTGTGTGATCCGCACCGGTGCGCACGTGCTCGACCGGGCGGTCTGCGGCTCGATCGAGTACGTGGTGGGCCAGCTCGGCGTGCGGCTGGTGATGGTGCTCGGCCACGAGCGCTGCGGCGCGGTGGGCTCGGCGGTCGACTCGCTGCGCAGCGGGCGCCGGCCGGGTGGCGCGCTGGGCTACGTGGTGGACCGGATCACGCCGGCGGTCCGCGAGGTCGGCGCGGACGACCCGGACGCCCACCCCCTCGCCGTCCGGCGGCACGTCCGGCGCACGGTGGCCGCCCTGCGCGCCGACGACCTGCTGGCCGGCCCGGTGGCGGCCGGCGAGGTGGCCGTGGTCGGCGCCCTCTACGACCTGGCCACCGGCGAGGTGGCGCTGCTGCCCGAGGAGTGACAAGACAGAACCGCCCGCCGGGTGACCCCGGCGGGCGGTTCGTGGTGTCGCGGGTGAGGGCGCTCAGCCCTCGAAGACGCCGGCCTCGACGAGACGCTTCTCGGTCTTGTCCCAGCCGTGGTCCGGGTGGGTGGCGGCGAGAGCGTTGATCTCGGCGCGGACCTTGGCGGCGTGGCCGGCGGCGGCCAGCACGCGGATCTCCTCGACGAAGGCCTCGGAGTCGGTGCGCAGGTGCGCGGTCTTGCCGTTGGTCAGGTTGCGCACGTAGGCGTGCTTGCCGCCGTTGAGCGGGATGAGGTACTTGAACTCGCCCAGCACGCTGAGGGCGCCACCCTGGCCAGCCTGGCCGGCCCGGACTGACGCGCGCGCGGTCTTAGAGGTGTTGCTCGCCACGGAGGTACTCCTTGCAGACGTACGGGAGGACGGAAACCGTCCGGGGGCTGTATGTGCGGTTGACGCCCGGGGTGAGCGTCAGCCCGCGAAGACGTGCGGCGGCACAGAACCGCCCAGAGAACTGTACACGACCCCGACGCCTGGCTGGTCGTCGTGCCGTCAGGGAGCACAACCAGGTCAGCCTCCCGGGTATTTCCCGGTCACCGGCACCGGCGAATTTTCCGATTCGCTGGCGCACCATCCGTCACACAGGTCATCATGTGTTCCAGAGGCCACTCGGGTGGACGAGGTCGTAGGGGAAGACGCACCTCGGCTCACCGGGAGGTCACCGTGCCAACGCGTGGCGTCGTATACGTCCACTCGACCCCGCTCGCCGTGTGCTCGCACGTCGAGTGGGCGATCGCGCGCGTCCTCGCCGCGCCGGTCAACCTGCACTGGACGGCCCAGCCCGTCGATCCCGCGGCGCGGCGCGCCGAGTGCGGGTGGACCGGCAGCCCGGGGACGGGCGCCGAGCTGGCTGCTGCCCTCCGGCAGTGGCCCATGATCCGTTTCGAGGTCACCGAGGAGCCCAGCGCGGGGGTCGACGGCGAGCGCTTCATGTACGTCCCGGGACGCGGCCTGTTCCGCGCCACCGTCGGCGCGGCCGGTGACATCCAGCTCGGCGAGGACCGGCTGCGCAGCATCATGGCCGCCGCCCGGGCCCCGGAGGCGCTCGCGCACGCCCTGGACAAGGCGCTCGGCACCGCCTGGGACGCCGAACTGGAGCCCTACCGGTACGCCGGGGACGGCGCGCCGGTGACACTGCTCACCCGGGTGGGGTGACGGAAGGCCAAGTTGCCCCGATACGGTGGGTCGCGTGTCGATTTCCCCGCGTCGCACCTGCGTCGCGCTCGCCGCACTGACCGCGCTGCTCGTCTCCGGGTGCTCGGGTGAGCCCGAACGGCCCCGACCGACCCCGTCGAGCCCGGCGCCGGTCCCGTCGTCGGCCGCCCCCACCCCGACCGGCGCCGACCCGGCCGCCCGGGCGGCCGCCCTGGTGGCGACGCTCTCCGACGAGGATCTCGTCGGCCAGGTGCTGATGCCCTACGCGTACGGCAGCTCGGCCACGAAGGTGTCGCCCGGCTCGGCCGCCGGCAACCGCGCCCTGGCCGGGGTCGACACCCCCGCGGAGATGGTCGCGAAGTACCGCCTCGGCGGGCTGATCCTGGTCGGCTTCAGCGCCGACGACCCCACCTCGGGCAACCAGGCCACCACCAACGTCGACAACCCGAAGCAGGTTCGCGCGCTGACCGACGGGCTGCGGGCGGCCGCCGGCCGGCTGCCCGCCGGCCCCGCCCCCTTCCTGATCGGCACCGACCAGGAGTACGGCGTGGTCACCCGGATCACCGACGGGGTGACCCTGCTGCCCAGCCCGCTCGCCGCCGGCGCCGCCGGCAACCCGGCGCTGACCGAGGCCGCCTGGCGGGCCGCCGGCGCCGAGCTGGCCGCCATGGGCGTCAACCTGGACTTCGCGCCGGTCGCCGACGTGCTGGCCACCCGCAGCACGGTGATCGGCTCCCGCTCCTTCGGCGCCGACCCGGCGACCGCCTCCGCCCAGGTGGCCGGCGCGGTCCGCGGGTTGCAGGCCGAGGGGGTCGGCGCCGCCGTCAAGCATTTCCCCGGGCACGGGCTGACCGCCGCCGACTCGCACACCGACCTGCCGGTGGTCGGGCAGTCCCGCGCCGTGCTGGACCGCAC
The DNA here is from genome assembly GCF_040607315.1 of Micromonospora sp. NPDC005305. Classification (NCBI taxonomy): domain Bacteria; kingdom Bacillati; phylum Actinomycetota; class Actinomycetes; order Micromonosporales; family Micromonosporaceae; genus Micromonospora; species Micromonospora sp. NPDC005305. The sequence continues at coordinate 76,184 of NZ_JBEXGL010000012.1, forward strand.
CGCGTTCCCGCCGTTCCACGCCGGGATCGCCGCCGGCGCCATGGCGGTGATGTCCGCCCACCTGGACGTCAAGGCGGTCGACCCGGGCACCCCGGCCACCTTCTCCCGCAAGCTGCTCACCGACGTGCTCCGCGGCCAGCTCGGCTTCCAGGGCGTGGTGATCACCGACGGGATGAACATGGCGCCGGCCAAGAAGTGGTCGCCGGGGGAGGCCGCGGTCCGCGCGTTGAACGCCGGCAACGACCTCATCCTCATGACCCCGAACGTGGGCCAGGCCTACGACGGGCTGCGCGCCGCGCTCAAGGACGGCTCGCTGCCCCGGACCCGGCTCGTCGAGGCGGTCACCCGGGTGCTGACCATGAAGTTCAAGCTGGCCGACCGGCCGGCGCCGGCGCTGTCGACGCTGGACAGCGCCGCGCACCGCAAGGCCGCCGCCGACCTGGCCGCCGCCGCGGTGACCATGCTGCGCGGCCGGTGCGGCAGCCCCGTGGCCGGCCCGGTCACCGTCACCTCCTCGGGGGGCCGGGACGGCACCCGGGCCGCGCTGACCGCGGCGCTCACCGCCGCCGGGGTGAAGGTGGTGCCCACCGGCGGTACGGTCGTGCACCTGGTGGGGTACGGCGACGGGAGCAAGGACCTCCGCGCCGACGCGGACGTGACGGTGGCCATGGACACCCCGTACGTGCTGGCCGGGGCGAAGTCGCCGACCCTGCTGGCCACCTACTCGTCCACCCGGACGTCGATGACCGCGCTGGCCGCGGTGCTCGCCGGCAAGGCCCGCCCCACCGGCCACTCGCCGGTGAAGGTGTCCGGCCTGCCCGCCACCACCTGCGGCACCTGATCGGGGTGGGTGCCCGGCGACCGACCCGGTCCTGACCTGCCCGACTGGTAGCGTCGGCCCGGTCCGCCGCCAGGGAATCCGGGGGGTCGAGTGCCGTGACCGCGCCGCAGCCGGCCCTGTCCGTCGTGGTGCCGGTGTTCAACGAGGAGGCCGTCCTCCCGCTGCTCGCCGTCCGGCTGCGCGGCGTGCTCGACGGGCTGGGCGAGGCATACGAGGTGGTGGCCGTCGACGACGGCAGCACCGACGCCACCCCGGCGGCGCTGGCCGCGCTGCGGGTCGGCTGGCCCGAGCTGCGGGTCCTCCGGCTGCGCCGCAACAGCGGTCACCAGGCCGCCCTGCACGCCGGGCTGCTCCGGGCCCGGGGCGCGTACGTGGTCAGCATCGACGCCGACCTCCAGGACCCGCCCGAGGTGATCGTCGAGCTGCTGCGCCGGGCCCGCGCCGACGGCGTCGACGTGGTCTACGCCGTCCGGGCCGACCGCAGCCGGGACACCCGGTTCAAGCGGTGGAGCGCGGGCGGCTACTACCGCCTGGTCCGCCGGCTGGTCGGCGAGCAGGTCCCCGCCCAGGCCGGCGACTTCCGGCTGCTCAGCCGGGCCGTCGTGACGGCGCTGCGGGAGCTGCCCGAGCGCGGCCCGGTGCTCCGGCTGGTGGTGCCCTGGCTCGGCTTTCCCAGCGCCGAGGTGACCTACGAGCGGCAGGAACGCGCCGCCGGCCGGACGAAGTACCCGCTGTCCCGGATGGCCGGGCTCGCCGCCGAGAGCGTCACCAGCTTCTCCGCCGCCCCGCTGCGGGTGGCCACCTGGCTGGGCCTGGTCGGGGTGGCGGTCTGCGGGGTGCTGGTGGTGGCGGCGGTGCTGGCCTGGTTCGCCGGCGCCACGGTCAGCGGCTGGCCCTCGCTCTACGTGGCGATCCTCTTCCTCGGCGCCGTGCAACTGCTCTGCCTCGGCCTGCTCGGCGAGTACGTGGCCCGGATCTACACGGCCGTGCAGGGCCGGCCCGCGTACCTGGTGGCCGGCGACAGCGCCGCCGCCGGGCCGGCCCACCCGGACCCCGCCCAGCTGGCCGACAGCCTGCGGTGACCGCCGTCGCCACCGGCGCCGCCCCGGCGGCCGTCGACCCGCGCCGCCGTCCGGCCGCCCTGCGCTTCGCCCCGGCCGTCGCCGGGTACGCCGCCGTGGTCGCCACGCTGGTCGCCGCCGGCACCCCGGCCGGCGCGATCGCCCGCTGGACCGCGTACGCGGCGCTGGCCGTGCTGCTGCCCGGCACGCTGGTGTTCCGCGCGCTGCGCCGCCGGCCGCACACCCTGGTCGAGGACCTGGCCATGGGCGCCGCCGTCGGCCTGGTGCTGGAACTGGTCGCGTGGGCCGGGTTCACCGCGGTCGGGCTGCCCGGCTGGCTGCGGCTCTGGCCGCTCGCCGTGGTGGTGCCCTTCGCCGCCGTGCCGCGGCTGCGCCGGCACTGGTGGGTCCGCCACCCCACCGTCGTCCCGGCCGGGTGGGCCTGGTCGCTGGCGGGGGTGGTGGCCGGCTTCACCCTCTACCTGTACGCCTCGTTCCTCGCCGTCAACCCGGTGCTGCCCACCGACGAGGGGCAGGCCCAGTACCTCGACCTGGCCTTCCAGCTCTCCCTCGCCGGGGCGGCCACCCACCAGGTGCCGCCCGAGGTGCCGCAGGTCGCCGGGGAGCCGCTGCACTACCACTGGTTCGGTTTCGCGCACCTGGCCGCCACCAGCCTGGTCAGCGGGGTGGACCTGCCCACCGTGCTGTTCCGGCTCGCCGTGCCCGCGCTCTGCGCGCTCGCCGCCGTGCTGGTGGCCGTGGTCGGCTGGCGGATCACCGGCCGGCCGTACGCCGGGGTGGTGGCCGCCGCGCTGCTGTTCACGGTGGGCGAGTTCGGCTTCGAGAACGGCTGGCGGCAGCTCTTCGGCAGCCAGGCCACCTTCATCGTCTGGGGCAGCCCGTCGATGACGTACAGCTGGGTGTTGCTGCTGCCGCTGGTCGCCGCGCTCGGTGAGGTGGTCGGCCGGACCCGTGGGGTCACCGTGCCCGCGCTGGGCCGCGGCGCCTGGGCGCTCGCGGTCCTCTTCCTGGCCGCGTCGACCGGCGCGAAGGCCAGTTCGCTGCCGGTCGTGCTGGCCGCGCTCGGTCTGACCGCCGCGGTGACCCTGGTGGCCCGCCGCCGGCTGCCCCGGGGAGTGCTGGTCGCCGCCGGTCTGGCCCTGGCCGCGCAGGTGTTCGCCACCGCGGTGCTGTTCGCCTTCGAGAGCCACGGGGTGGTCCTGGACCCGTTCTCGGGCCTGCGCCCGTACGTGCCGACCGGCCAACCGGCGGGGATCACCGCGCTGTGGTGGGTGCTGGTCGCGGTGGCGTTCCTGCTCAACCTCCAGCTCCGGCTGGCCGGCGCGGCGGCCCTGCTCCGGCCGCGCCGCCGCCGGATCGAGCCGGTGCAGGTGTTCCTCCTCGGCGGCGCGCTCGCCGGCCCGGCGATCTACCTGCTCGTCGGGCATCCGGGCAGCAGCAACCAGTACTTCACCCGGACCGGGTTCGCCTTCGGGGTGCTGCTCTCCGCGTGGGGCTGGGTCGAGGTGGCCGACCGGGCCGCCCTCCCCGCCCGGGGCCGGTGGCTGCTCGGTGCCGGAACGGCCGGGTTCGCCGTGCTGCTCACCGCGGTGCAGCTCCACTCCGCGACCAGCTCGCCGGCCGTCCCCGCGTACGCCCCGGTGCTGCCGCTGCTCCGCTGGGCCGCCGTGCTGGCCGTGCCCGCGGTGCTGGTGTTCCTGTGCTGGCCCGCGCTGGTGGGGCGCTGGCCGGGCCTGGCCGGTCGGGGCGGGCGCGTGCTGCTCACCGCCGTGCTGACCGCCGGGGCGCCGGGGCTGGTGCTGGACGCCGCCGCGACCCGGGACTACCCGAACGGCGGGGCGTATCCGGTGGTGGCGATGCCCGCCTCCCGGGTCGAGGCGGCCCGCTGGGTGCGGGCGCACAGCGCGCCGGGCGACGTGCTCGCCACCAACGCGCACTGCCGGGAGGTGGTGGACGGGTGGTGCGACGCCCGGTCGTTCTGGCTCAGCGGCTACGCCGAGCGGTCGGTGCTGGTCGAGGGGTGGGCCTTCGCGCCCCGGATGGTCGGCCGGCCCGACGGCCCGTACGCGCCGTTCTGGGACGCCGGCCGGCAACGCGCCAACGACGCGGCCTTCACCGCCCCCACGGCCGCCGGCCTGGCCGCCCTGCGCGACCGGTACGGGGTGCGCTGGCTGGTGGTGGACCGGCAGGCCGGCACCGAGGCGCCGGCCCTGCGGACGCTGGCCGACCTGCGCTTCGAGAACTCCCGGGCGGCCGTCTACCGGCTGCGCTGACCCGTCACCGCCGGACGGTCAGGCCGGACGGTGGGCGCGCAGCATCAGCGAGACCCCGGGCAGCGCCCGCACCGGCAGGTGGCGCTCGGCCGTGACGACCGTGCGCAACCCCAGGTTGACCAGCGGATGCGGCGCGTCCAGGTCGCTGCCGGTGGACCGGCGCCGCCGCCAGGCCGCGACGGGGCGGAGCAGCACGTTCCAGCTCCACAGCTCGTCGACCACCAGACCGGCCTTCTCCACCACGGCCCGAAGCCCGGCGCGGTCGTAGCGCCGCACGTGCCCGACCGCCAAGTCGTGCGCGGACCAGAGCCGCATGTCGGCCGGCACCGCGATGAGGGCCGTCCCGCCGGGGCGCAGCGCCCGCCGGATCTCGGCGGCCGCGAGATGGTCCTCGTCGACGTGCTCCAGGATGTCGAAGGCGACGACCAGGCCCAGGCCGGCCGAGGGGACCGGCAGGTGCCGGGCGTCGGCCCGGATGACGTCCAGGCCCCGGGCCCGGGCCACCCCGGCGCCCTCGGCGCTGTATTCCAGGGCGACGGGCCGCCAGCCGTGCGCCCGCAGCACCCGGGTGTTCCCACCGCCGGCCGCGCCGATGTCCAGCGCCCGCCCCGGGCGGGTGCCCGCCGCCAGCCGGCGCAGCGCCCGGCCCAGCAGGACGCGCCGCTCCCGGTACCACCAGTGGGTGTCCTCCAGCGCGGCGAGCTTGCGGATCTCGGTCGCTTCCACGGGTGGTGCTCCTCGACGGCTCGACGGTCCTCACCGTAACGGCCCCGACGGTCCGGGACCGGGCCGCCGGCTAATCCGGGTGCGGCCGGGCGCGGGCGCTGGCACGGTGGCGCCGATGGGAGAGCAACGAGCGGACCGCGCGGCAGCATCCCCGCAACCGGGGCTGAGACGCGCTCGGGGCCCGCGTCCGGTGCGGACGCGGGCCCCGAGCGGGCAAGCCGTGCTCAGGCCCGGGTGAAGACCAGGGCCACGTTGTGCCCGCCGAAGCCGAACGCGTTGTTCAGCGCCGCGGGGATCTCCAGGTGGCGCGCCTTGTGCGCGGCCACCTCCAGGGTGAGGCCCTCGTCCGGGTCGTCCAGGTTGATCGTCGGCGGCACGACGCCGTCCCGGATGGCCAGGATGGTGGCGATCGACTCCAGCGCGCCGGCCGCGCCGAGCAGGTGCCCGGTCATCGACTTGGTGGCCGACAGCAGCACGTGGTCGCCCACCGCCTTGTGCAGCGCGCCGATCTCCAGCATGTCGCCGACCGGGGTGGAGGTGGCGTGCGCGTTCACGTGCCGGATGTCCGTCTTCGCGACGTCCGCGTCCGCGACCGCCTTGGCGATGGCCCGGATGGCGCCCTCGCCCTCGGCGTGCGGCTGCACGATGTCGTACGCGTCCGAGGTGATCCCGGCGCCGGCGAGGCGCGCGTAGACCCGGGCGCCGCGGGCGGCGGCGTGGTCGGCGCGCTCCAGGACCAGCACGCCCGCGCCCTCACCGAGGACGAAGCCGTCGCGGCCCTTGTCCCACGGGCGGGACGCCTTCTCCGGCTCGTCGTTGCGGGTCGACATGGCCCGCATCGAGCTGAACCCGGCGATCGGCAGCGCGTGGATGACCGCCTCGGTGCCTCCGGCCACCACCACGTCGGCCCGGCCGGCGCGGATGATGTCCAGCCCCAGCGCGATCGCCTCCGCGCCGGTCGCGCAGGCGCTGGCCACCGAGTGCACGCCGGCCTTGGCACCGAGTTCCAGCCCGACCCACGCGGCCGGACCGTTCGGCATCAGCATCGGGATGGTGTGCGGGGAGACCCGCCGCGGGCCGGACGCCTCCAGGATGTCGTCCTGGGCGAGCAGGGTGGTGGCGCCGCCGATGCCGGAGCCGACGCTGACCGCCAGCCGCTCCGGGTCGAGCCCGGAGTCGGCCAGGCCGGCGTCCGCCCAGGCCTGCTGCGCCGCCACGATGGCGATCGCCTCGGACCGGTCCAGCCGGCGCAGCTTGACCCGGTCCAGCACCGTCGACGGTTCGACGGCGAGCTGCGCGGCGATCCGGACGGGCAGTTGCGCGGCCCACTCCTGGGTGAGCGCACTCACCCCGGAGCGGCCGGCGAGCATGGCGTCCCAGGTCGACGCGACGTCCCCGCCGAGCGGGGTCGTCGCGCCGAGCCCGGTGACGACGACGTCGGGACGACTCATGATCAGGACTGCGCCGCGATGTAGCTGACGGCGTCGCCCACGGTCTTGAGGTTCTGCACCTCGTTGTCCGGGATCTTGACGCCGAACTTCTCCTCGGCCGCCACCACGACCTCCACCATGGAGAGCGAGTCGACGTCGAGGTCGTCGGTGAAGGACTTCCCCTCGGCCACGTCGTCCGGGTTCACCCCGGCAACCTCTTCGAGGATCTCGGCGAGGCCGGCGGTGATCTCGTCACGGGTCATTGCGGTTGGTTCCTCTCATCGGGGGTTCACTCGACGGCCGGCGACGCCGGCCGTCACTCCTCGGCGCTCGCGCCCGAGGAGGGTCTTCAGGGGCAGCGGACGACCTGACCGGCGTAGGTCAGGCCGCCGCCGAAGCCGAACAGCAGCACCGGGGCCCCGGCGGGCACCTCGCGCCGCTCGACCATCTTCGACAGGGCCAGCGGCACGCTCGCCGCCGACGTGTTTCCGGACTCGACGATGTCCTTCGCGATGATCGCGTTCGGGATGTCCAGCCGCTTGACGATGCCGTCGATGATCCGGGCGTTGGCCTGGTGCGGCACGAACGCGGCCAGCTCCGACGGGGCCACCCCGGCCTTCTCGCAGGCCTGGAGCGCGAGCGGGGCCAGCGCCGTGGTGGCCCAGCGGAAGACGGCCTGCCCCTCCTGCGCGATGTACGGCCGCCAGCCCTCGATCCGGACCGCGTCGCTCTTCTCCGGCACCGAACCCCACACCACCGGACCCACCCCGGCCGGCTCGCCCTCGGCGGTTGCCGTGACCACGGCCGCGCCCGCGCCGTCGCCGAAGATGATGCAGGTCGACCGGTCGGTCCAGTCGGTGAAGTCGGACAGCTTCTCGGCGCCGATGACGATCGCGTTGCGCGCCGCACCGGCCCGGATGGCGTGGTCCACCGTGCCCAGCGCGTACGCGAAGCCGGAGCAGGCGGTGTTGATGTCGTACGCGCCCGGCGCGCTGATGCCCAGCTTGGCCGCGACCCGGCAGGCCACGTTCGGGCTGCGGTCGACCGAGGTGCAGGTGGCGACAACGACGAGGTCGATGTCGGCGGCGGTGAGGCCCGAGTTGGCCAGCGCCTTGCCGGCGGCGGCGGCGGCCATGTCGGCCACCGTCTCGTCCCCGGCGATCCGGCGGGTGACGATGCCGACCCGGTCCCGGATCCACTCGTCGTTGGTGTCGACCATCTGGGCGAGGTCGTCGTTGGTGACCACGCGGGAGGGCTGGTAGTGCCCCATCGCGACGATCCGGCTGCCGGCCATCAGTGGATACCTTCCGTTAGCGACTGCGGGACCCGCAGGATCGGCTCGTTTTCCGGGCTCATGCGCTGTGCCGGGCGATCAGGTCCCGCGCGGCGGGCAGGTCGTCGGGGGTGTTGAGGGTGACGATCTCGGGGGCTCCCTCGCCCTTGAGCTCCCGCTTGACGAGGCCGGCCAGGGTGCCGGCCGGTGGCAGCTCGACGACGCCGGTGACGCCGAGGTCGGCCATCGTGCGCATGCACAGGTCCCAGCGGACCGGGGCGGTGACCTGGCGGACCAGCCGCCGCACCAGCTCCGGGCCTTGCTCGACCGCGGTGCCGTCCAGGTTGGAGAGCAGGGTCCGGGCCGGGTCGGCGGGGGTGATGCCGGCGGCCACCTCGGCCAGCGCGGCCTCGGCCGGGGCCATGTACGGCGTGTGGAAGGCGCCGGCCACCTTGAGCGTGATGACCCGGGCCCGGGCCGGCGGTTCGGCGGCGAGCTTCTCCAGCCCGGCCAGCGCGCCGGCGGCCACGATCTGGCCGGCGCCGTTGCGGTTGGCCGGGTGCAGCCCGTGCCCGGCCAGGGCGGCGAGCACCTCGTCGGGGTCGCCGCCGAGCACGGCGGCCATCCCGGTCGGCTCCAACGCGCAGGCGGCGGCCATCTCGCGGCCGCGTACGCCCGCCAGGCTCACGGCCGCCTCGGCGGTCAGCACCCCGGCCAGGGCCGCGGCGCCCAGCTCGCCGACGCTGTGGCCGGCGACCAGCCCGACGTCCTGCATGGGGAGGTGCTCGGCGGCGAGCAGCGCGGCGGCGACGAGCAGCGGCTGGGTGCGGGCGGTGTCCTTGATCTCGTCCGCGTCCGCCCGGGTGCCCAGGTGGAGCAGGTCGACCCCGGCCAGCGCCGACCAGGAGCCCAGGCGCGCCTCCGCGCCGGGCAGGTCGAGCCAGGGGGTCAGGAAACCGGGCTTCTGCGAACCCTGTCCGGGTGAGAGTACGGCGAGCACGCCTACGACTCTGACGGATACTCGCGGGTCGCGCTGTAACGCACGGCACCAAACCGCACTAGAAGGTTTGGAGGATGTCTACAAAGATCGGCGCCGATCATCACCCGTCTGCGGCGTTTTGCCGGCTCCTGGGCTCATTGTCTGGCTCGGGACCGGTGCGACGCCCGGTACCACCGGGTCGAGCCGGCCGACCGTCAGCGCCACCTGCAGGGTGAACGCGTCGCGCGGCGTGAGGGGCGAGAAGCCGGCCACCTCGGCGACCCGCTTGAGCCGGTACCGCACCGTGTTCGGGTGCACGAAGAGCGCCCGGGCGGCGCTCTCCAGCGTGCCGCCGGCGGCGAAGAAGGCGTCCAGCGTCTCCAGCAACTCGCCGCCGGCGCGGGCGAGCGGGGCGTACACGTCGTGGCGCAGCCGGCGGCGGGCCTCGGCGTCCCCGGCCAGGGCCCGCTCGGGCAGCAGGTCGGCGGCGGAGACCGGGCGGGGCGCGGTCGGCCAGGCCGGCGCGGCCCGGAAGCCGGCCAGCGCGGCGCGCGCCGAGTCGGTGGCCTCGTCCAGGCTGGGCACGGCCGGGCCGACCACCACGGGGCCCTCCCCGAACGCGGTGAGCAGCTTCTCCGTGGCGGCCACCGGGTCGGCCGCCCCGCCCAGCACGATGACCAGCCGGTCGCCGTGCACGCCGCCGATCACCTCGACCCCGATCCGCCGGGCCTGCCGGTAGACGGTGTGCAGCACGGCGGCCACCTCGCCGCCGGGGGAGCGGCCCACCGCCACCGCCACCGGCGGCGCGTCCGACCAGCCCAGCGCCGCCGCCCGGCTGGCCAGCACGTCCGGCGAGTCGCCGCGCAGCAGCGCGTCCACCAGCAACGCCTGCAACCGGGCGTCCCAGGAGCCGCGGGTCTCGGCGGCGCGGGCGTAGACCCGGGCGGCGGCGAAGGCGATCTCCCGGGAGAAGCGCAGCACCGCCTCCCGCAGCAACTGCTCCTCGCCCTTCACGGCGAGGTGCGACACCTGCTCCTCGACCACCTCGATGGTCACCTTGATGAGCGCCACGGTCTGCTGGAGGGTGATCGAGCGCGCGAGGGCCTGCGGCGCCGCGGCGAAGACCTCGTCCGACACCTCCTGCGTGCTGTCGGTCGCGCCACCGCCCTGGTGCAGCCACTGCACCAGCGACCGGACGCCGGCCTGGGCGACCAGCATGACCCAGGAGCGCTGGTCGGCCGGCAGCTCCCGGAACCAGGGCAGCGTCTCGTCCATCCGCGCCACGCTGGCCGTCGACAGCGCGCCCGCCGCCCGCTCGATGCGGCGCAGCGTCGCCGACAGCTCGGTCCCGCCCGGTTCGCTCACGGCGTCCCCTTGGCTCGCGGCTGCGGGGCTCGCAACCCCGGCTCACTCCTCGCGCTCACGGCACCAGCCTGACACGCCCTGACCAGCGGCTCCACTCCGAGGCCCGCCCGCCGGCCGGGCACCGCCGGCCGACGGTGACAATGATCTCCCGTGACCGACACCCCCCGCGCCCTCGCCGACCTCGCCCGCGACATCGACGCCACCTGCCGGCTCACCGGCCGGTTCGTGCTCCGCTCCGGCCGGATCGCCGGCGAGTACTTCGACAAGTACCGCTTCGAGGCCGATCCCGTCCTGCTGGACCGGGTCGCCGCCGGCCTGGCCGGGCTGGTCCCGCCCGGCACCGAGGTGCTGGCCGGCCTGGAACTGGGCGGCATCCCGGTGGTCACCGCGCTGGCCCGGCACGTCGGGCTGCCCTGCGCCTTCGTCCGCAAGACCGCCAAGGCGTACGGCACCGCCCGGCTGGCCGAGGGCGCGGACGTCGCCGGGCGGCGGGTGCTGGTGGTCGAGGACGTGGTGACCTCGGGCGGCCAGGTGGTGATCTCCACGGGCCAGCTCCGGGAGCTGGGCGCCACCGTCGCGCACGCGCTCTGCGTGATCGACCGGGGCGAGGGCGGCACGGAGGCGCTCGCCGGGCACGGCATCGCGCTGCGCGCCCTGCTCACCCGCGCCGACCTGGACGCGGCCCGCCGGCCGTAGGGTCAGCGGCGTGGCGGCAGGCCGCGGACCCCGGCACCGGCCAGCGACCGGGCCAGTGGCCTGCCGTCGGTGTGCAGCAGGCACCGCACCGACGTCTCCCCGGCGGCCCGGTCCTCGTCCCTCGGCGGCAGGGTGAGCGGCAGCAGGCGGCGGCGCACCTCCGCGTCGTCGGCGAGGCCGACGTGCCGCGCGATCACCTCGTAGCAGCCGTTCATCATCCGGTCGCTCCGGATGTCCGCGCCGTACGGCACCTGGTCGGCCCGCCAGATCCCGGCGAACTCCGTCCGGTGCGGGCCCGTGCAGGAGGCCGGGGGCAGGGCCGTCAGCTCGTCGTCCCGGCCGAAGGCGGCGTTGTAGCAGCCGTGGCGCAACGGGGAGGACGGCGACCGCAGTGCGCCCCGGAGGCTGTTCGCCCGGGGCGACGGCTCGTAGAGGTCGAGTGCCACGATCTCCACCAGGTCGCAGCGGTACCAGCGCTCGGCCGCCGCCCAGCCGTCCGCCGTGGGCAGCACCAGCCGGAGCGACAGCCGCCCGAGCGGCCAGCGGTCGCCGAGGAACTCCCGCGCCGCCGTGTCGCACGAGTGGTAGGCGCGCAGCGCCGTGTCCGAGCCGGTCGCCGGCCGATCGTCGGAGTCGGCGTCGGCCCCGGCGAAGCGGCCCACCAGGAACGTCTCGGCCTCGTGCCGCTCCGTGCAGCCGACCGGCCGGTACGCCGCGCCGTCGGCGTTGTCGCCCGGCGCCAGATGGCAGACCCCGGCCTGCGGCACGAACCCGGAGGCGGTTCCGCCGGTCAGCAGGCCGCACCCGGCGACCGGACCCGCGGCGAGCGCCAGGAGCAGCGCGACGACCTTCCGGAGACCCATCCCCACCCCTTCCGCGCCCGGACCGGGCGGAAGCGTACGACAGGCGCGGGCCCGCCGCCGCCCCGCCGGACGATCTCCACGGGTACGCGCCGAACAGCCCGTCGGGCCCGGCCAGTACGGTGTCAGGGCACGTCGGGGTGACGACCGCCCGACGGGCGAGGGCGAACGTGAGGAGACCGGGATGGCGCAGGGGGAGGCCGAGCACGGCTGCGCCCAGGGTGAGCCCTGCCGGCCGGGCCACCACGACCAGCCGGCGCCCGCCAAGCACCCGCGCCGGACGGGCCTGACCCATCCGGAGCCGGCCGCCGGCTGGGCGCCCGAGCGCGCGGACGACGAGCCGCCGGTGCCCCGCCAGCGGGCCGCCGAGCCGGCGCCCCCGGCCGGTCCCGAGGCCGAGCCGGCACAGGGCTGCCGCAGCGACCTGCCCGGCTGGGCGGGCGCCCATCGGCACGGCGCGGTCCGGCCGCGCAGCCGCACGGCCCGCCGGGAGAGGCCCCCGCGCCGCTGGTGCTGACCCCGCGGCCGCCGTCCAGCGGCTAGCGTGGGCTGCGTGAAGGCGATCGCGATCGACGCGTACGGCCCGGTCGACCAGCTCGCCCTGCGCGAGCTGCCCACCCCGCCGGTGGGGCCGGACACGGTCCTCGTCCGGGTGCGCACCGCCGGGGTGAACCCGGTCGACGGGAAGATCCGGGAGGGCCACCTGGCCGCCGCGATGCCGACCCACTTCCCGCTGGTGCCGGGCTGGGACGCCGCCGGGGTGGTCGAGGCCGTCGGGCCGGCGGTGGCCGGTTTCACCGTCGGTGACGAGGTGATCGGTTACGTCCGGCGCGACGACGTGCAGCACGGCACGTACGCGGAGCTGGTCCCGGCCCCGGAGCGGTGCCTGGCCGACAAGCCGGTGCAGGCGTCCTGGGTCGAGGCGGGTGGGCTGCCGCTGGCCGGGCTCACCGCGTACCAGGCGTTGCAGCTGGCCCGCACCGGCGCGGGTGACACGGTGCTGGTGCACGGCGCCTCCGGTGGGGTGGGGCACCTGGCGGTGCAGCTGGCCCGGGCGCTCGGCGCCGGCCGGGTGATCGGCACGGCGAGCGAGGCCAACCACGAATTCGTCCGGTCGCTGGGCGCCGAGCCGGTCGGCTACGGCGACGGCCTGCTGGACCGGGTCCGCGCGGTCGCGCCCGACGGGGTGGACGTGGCGCTGGACCTGTTCGGCGGCGACGCGCTGGATGTCTCCGCCGAGCTGCTGACCCGGCCGGCGCGGCTGATCTCCACGGCGGACCCGGAGCACGTCACCCGACTGGGCGGCAGCTACGTCTTCGTGAAGCCCTCGACGGTCGACCTGAGCGTGCTGGCCGGGCTGGTCGACGCCGGTCGGCTCGCCGTGCACGTGGCCCGGACGTTCCCGCTGGCCGAGGCGGCCGAGGCGCAGCGCCTGGTGGCGGAGGGGCACGTCCGGGGCAAGGTCGTGCTGGAGGTCTGAGCCCTCGGGGTCAGCGGGTGCGGCGGCGCACCAGCAGCGCGATGCCGGCCAGCCCGCCGGTGATGACCACCATGACCCCGACGTTGAGCAGCAGCAGCCGCTGGAGTTCGCCGAGCGCCGCGTCGATGTCCTGCACCGGGTCGAGGGCCTCCTCCGGGATGACCCGCTCGCCGCCGCCGATGCCGCCGCTGAGCGTGTCGAACTGCCGCTCCAGCGGCACTCCCGCGGTGCGCAGCGTCTCGGACATGTTGAGCCGGCCGAAGAACCAGCCGGCCCGGGTCTTGCTCAGGTCGGGCTGCTTGGCCGGCCGGTAGACCCGGGGGCCGCCCTTGGCGAGCGGGTAGAGGTCGTAGGTCTTCGTGGGCGTGCCGGCGACGAGCAGCACGACCGTGTACTTGGGACCGAGGTCCTTGGCGGCCGGGCCGCGCTGCTGGCCGCTGGCGCCCAGCCACTTGACCTGGTCGACGACCATGTTCACCTCGGCGGGCCGGGTGTCGGCGCGCAGTTGCAGCGGCTGGTCGAGCCGGTGGCCGGTGATGTCCACTCCGGCCGGTGCGAGCTTGGGTTTGGGCGCCGCCTGCGCGGGGGTCGCGCCGACGAGGGCCAGCGAGCACGCGGTCGCCACCACCATCCCGGCCACGGCCGCCAGCAGCCGCCTCACCTTCCGGACCATCGCCGCCTCCTCGCCCCGTTCGATGGGTGGCTTCCGCTGCAGGTCGCGCTGGGTCGGCCGAGGGGTGGTCGCCGGGCGCGGACCGGCGTCCACCTCAAAGACTCCGCAGAACGGCGCTAGGTTGCACTCGCTGGAAGAGTATTTGGAACTATGTGCGATCTGCGACCGACCAACAGAGCGGCCGATGATCAGCGGCCGGATCGTACCCGGATGGAGGAGCTCATGGGGGGCAGGGTCGCCCGTACGGCGCGAGGCTGGTCGGTGGTGCTCGGGGTGGTGGCCGGGGTGTCGGTGCTGCTGCCGGCCGCGCCGGCGGCCGCGCACAACTCGCTGACCGGCAGCGACCCGAAGAACGGGGCGCGGGTGGCCACCGCGCCGAAGCGGATCGAGCTCAGGTTCCTCGCCTCGCCGGCGCCGGCCACGACGAAGATCACAGTCACTGGGCCGGACAACGTGCCGGCCGCCGGTGGCGCATCGACGTTCGCCGGCAAGCGGGTGAGTGTGCCGTTCACCCCGGGCGCGGCCGGCCTCTACATCGTGGCCTACCGGGTCGGCTCGGCCGACGGCCACCCGATCAGCGGGGAGGTCCGCTTCACCCTCACCACCGGCACGGCCGCCGCCCCGCCGTCGGCCACCGCCACCCCGACCAGCGCCGGCCCGAGCACCCCGCCCACGACCTCCGCGGTGAGCCCGACGCCGGCCGCCGACGAGGCGGAGGACGACGGGGGCACGGGGTGGCTGTGGGCGACCGGCGCGGCCGTGGTGCTGGTCGCGCTGGGCGGCGGCCTGCTGCTGCGCCGCCGGTCGACCCGGGGCTGAGCCCGCGTACGCGAAAGGGGCCCGCCGGACGACCGGCGGGCCCCTGGCGATCCGGGGTCAGAACAGGCGCACCCGGGCGGCCCGCAGCCGGGTCAGGGTGCGGTCGCGGCCGAGCACCTCCAGCGACTCGAACAGCGGCAGGCCCACGGTGCGGCCGGTGACCGCGACGCGGACCGGGGCCTGGGCCTTGCCCAGCTTCAGGCCGCGCTCCGCGCCGACCGCCTCCAGGGTGGACTTCAGGGACTCGGCGTCCCAGGACTCCAGCGCCTCGAACGCGGCGATCGCCGCGTCCAGCAGGTCGGCCGCGCCCTCCTTCATGGCCTTGGCCCAGGCCCCCTCGTCGATCAGGGGGTCGGCCAGGAAGAGGAAGTCGACGTTCGGCACGATCTCGCTGAGCACCGCGATCCGGGTCTGCGCCAACGGGGCCACCGCGGCGAACGCGGCGGGGTCGAACTCCGCCGGCTGCCACGGCGGCGGGGCGATCGTGTCGGTGCCGGTCAGCCAGGACTGGCAGGAGGCGATGAACTCCTCGACCGGCAGCGCCCGGATGTAGTCGCCGTTGAACGCGCGCAGCTTCTTCTCGTCGAAGAACGCCGGGGAGGGGTTCACCTCCGCCAGCCGGAACTCCTCCTCGATCACCGACCAGGGCACGATCTCCCGGTCGCCGGAGGGGGCCCAGCCGAGCAGCATGAGGTAGTTGCGCATGGCCGCGGCGAGGTAGCCCTCGTCCCGGTACGCCTCCAGGGCGACCTTGTCGCGCCGCTTCGAGAGCTTCTGCCGCTTCTCGTTGACCACCACCGGCACGTGCGCCCAGACCGGCGGCTTGACCCCGAGCGCGTCCCAGAGCAACTGCTGCTTCGGCGTGTTGGGCAGGTGCTCCTCGGCCCGGATCACGTGGGTGATCCCCATGGTCATGTCGTCGACGACGTTGGCCAGCAGGAAGACCGGCGAGCCGTCGCCCCGGGCGATGACGAAGTCCTCGATCAGCTTGTTCTCGAAGGTCGGCTCGCCGCGGATCAGGTCGACCACCACGGTCTCGCCCTCGTCCGGGGTGCGGAACCGCAGCGCCCGGCCCTCGCCCGGCGGCAGGCCGCGGTCGCGGCAGAAGCCGTCGTAGCCCTGGTACTGCGAGCCGGTGCGCGCCTGCACGTCCTCGCGGGTGCAGTCGCAGTAGTACGCCCGGCCGCCCTCGTGGAGCCGCTGCGCGGCGGCCCGGTGCTCACCGGCGTACGAGGACTGGAAGTACGGGCCCTCGTAGCTGCCCCGCGCGATGCCGATCCAGTCGAGCGCGGAGAGGATGCCCTCGGTCCACTCGGGCTTGTTGCGGGCCGCGTCGGTGTCCTCGATGCGGAGCACGAACACCCCGCCCTGCTGCTTGGCGTAGATCCAGTTCTGCAGGGCCGAGCGGGCGCCGCCGACGTGGAACATTCCGGTCGGGGAGGGGGCGAAGCGTACACGTACCGTCACGTCCCCAGCCTACGGCGGCCCGCGAGCGGATAAGGAAGGGCCCCTTCTTAACGCCTCGTGGGGGTAAGGGGGCCCTTCCTAACACGTCAGGGCACTGAGCGGATCTTGACGACCAGGGCGCTGCCGACCAGGGTGACCGCCGCCGTCACCGCGTAGAGGGTGGGGTAGCCGCCCAGGTGGACCACGATCGGGGCGGAGAGCGCCGGGCCGAGCACCTGCGGCGCCGAGTTGGCGATGTTGATCACGCCGAGGTCCTTGGCCCGGTCGGTGGCGGCCGGCAGCACCTGGGTGATCAGCGCGGCGTCGACCGCCAGGTAGACCCCGTAGCCGGCGCCGAGCAGCAGCGCGGCGACGATCGCCATGGGCCAGGTCGGGGCCACCGCGAGGAGCGTGGCCGCCACCGCCATGATCAGCCCGGAGACGATCACGAACACCTTGCGCCGGCCGGAGCGGTCGGAGAGCCGCCCGGCCACCACGGCGGTGAGCATCATGCCGAGCGTGTAGAGCAGGATCAGCACCAGCAGGCTGCCCTCGGGGTCGGTCACCCGCACCCCGTCGGTGAGGAAGTAGAGCAGGTAGAGCGTGCCCAGCGCGTTGCCGGTCTGCACCAGGAACCGGGTGAACCAGGCCCAGGCGAAGTCGGGGTGCCGGCGCGGGCTGATCCACATCGAGGCGAGCAGCGTGCGCGGCCGCAGCGGCGACCGGTGTTCCCGGGGCAGCGGGTCGTCCTGGGTGAGCAGCGCGAACGGCAGGGACAGCAGCAGCACCGCGAGCGCGATGGCGGCGTACCCGGCGGCGTTGCCGGTGACCACGGCGGTGACCAGCACCGCGCCGACCACCAGGCCGAGCGCCTGCGGGATGCCCACCCAGCCGGAGACGCCGCCGCGCTGCGCCACCGGCACCCGGTCCGGGATGGCGGCGGTCAGGCTGGCCAGCATGGCGTTGAAGCAGACCTGGGCGGCGACCCAGGCCACCGCCACCCCGGCGATGCTGTCCTGCCGGGCCAGCGCCACCAGGAAGAGCGCGCCGGCCACCGCGCCCGTGGCGGTCCAGACGTGCCGGCGGCCGAAATGCCGGTTCGCCAGGCGCAGCGAGGTCCGGTCGGACAGCGCCCCGGCGAGCGGGTTCGCCAGCACCGCGGCGAGCGCGCCGAGGCCGGTCACCACCGCCAGCATGGCCTCCTTGTCGCCCGGCGCGATGCGCTCCACCTGCTGCGGCAGCAGCACCTGGATCGGGGTGAAGAAGGCCATCCAGACGCCCAGGTTGGCCGCGAAGATCAGCGCGATCCAGCTCCGCCGCACCGGCACGGTGGGCTCGGCGAGCGCCGCCGGCAGCGAGGCCGGCGTCGGGTTGACGGTGGTCATCGGCGGACCAGGTCCCGGAACCAGGCGTACGACGACTTCGGGGTGCGCCGCTGGGTGGCGTAGTCGACGTGCACCAGGCCGAACCGCTTGGTGAAGCCCTCGGCCCACTCCCAGTTGTCCAGCAGCGACCAGACGAAGTACCCGGTGACCGGCACCCCGGCGGTCATCGCCTCGTGCACCGCCCGCAGGTGCCCGTCCAGGTACGCGATCCGGTCCTGGTCGGCCACCCGGCCGTCGGCGTCCGGCACGTCGTCGTACGCGCAGCCGCTCTCGGTGACCTGGATCGGCGGCAGCGCGTCGCCGTAGCGCCGGTGGAGCTGGACGAGCAGTTCGCGCAGCCCGTCCGGGACCACCGGCCAGTCGAAGGCGGTCCGCGGGTAACCCTCCAGCGGCACCATCTCGAACGGCAGCGGCGAGTCCTCGTCGCTGGGCGCGCGGATGCCGGTCGGGTTGTAGTAGTTGACGCCGAGCACGTCGATCGGTGCGGCGATCACGTCGAGGTCCCCGGCCCGGACCACGGCCGGGTCGAAGCCCGGCTCCTCGGGATAGCCGAGGCCGAGCAGCGGGTCGGTGAAGAGCCGGTTGTGCAGCGCGTCGTACGCCGCCCCGGCGGCCCGGTCGGCGTCGGTGTCCCCGGCCAGCCGCACCGGCGAGTAGTTGTTGGCGATGGCCACCGGGCTGGTGCTGCGGGCGCGCAGCGCGGACACCGCGAGGCCGTGCCCGAGGAGCTGGTGGTGGGCCACCGGGAAGGCGTCGAAGAGCAGCACCAGGCCCGGGGCGTGCGCGCCCGTGCCGTGCCCGAGGCTCATGTGGACGAACGGCTCGTTGAGGGTGATCCAGAGCTTCACCCGGTCGCCGAGGCGGGCGGCGACCAGGTCGGCGTACTCGGCGAAGCGGTGGGCGGTGTCCCGGTTCAGCCAGCCGCCGGCGTCCTCCAGGGCCTGCGGCAGGTCCCAGTGGAAGAGGGTGGCGACCGGGTCCACGCCGGCGGCGAGCAGGGCGTCCACCAGCCGGTCGTAGAAGTCCAGCCCGGCCGCGTTGCCCGGGCCCGTGCCGGTGGGTTGCACCCGGGGCCAGGCGATGGAGAACCGGTACGCCGACACCCCCAGCCGGGCCAGCAGCCCGACGTCCTCGGCGTACCGGTGGTAGTGGTCGCACGCCTCGTCGCCGGTGCTGCCGTCGACGATCCGCCCCGGGGAGTGGGCGAAGGTGTCCCAGATGGACGGCCCGCGGCCGCCGGCGGTGACCGCCCCCTCGATCTGGTACGCGGACGTGGACACCCCCCACCGGAAGCCGGCGGGGAACTCGGGCATCGGCGCGCTCGTCATTCGCCCTCCCAGAAACGCGAAGCGTGCTCGCGACTCTAGGGCCCGGGCGGTCGCCGCGCCATAGGCCCGCAAAGGCAGGCAGGGCAAGGGTTTTCGGCGTGTCTTTTCCGAACCCGTCCGCTTAAGTCCGATTTACACATAGAGTGCCGAATATCGCGGATGTGTTTTAAGTGGGGGAAAGATAGACATGATCCTCGTCGAGCGCAGTGCGCACGTGGTGGCGCCGGTGGAAGCGGTCTGGGACGTCGTGCAGCGGGCCGAGCAGTTGCCGGCCTGGCTGGCGGGGGTCCGCGCGGCCGAGGTCCTTTCGGGGGAGGGGTTCGGCCGGCGACAACTGGTCCAGGCCGGCCGCGGCGCGGCGCACGAGGCCGAGGTGATCGCCTACCAGGAGCCGACCCTGATCGGGTGGCGCGAACGGGCCCGGGGCGCCGGCGCCCGCGCCGAGGCGCGCACCGAGATCTACGTCCAGCTGACCCCGGACGAGGAGGAGGGCGGGACGGTCGTGCGGCTCATCGTCGTGCGGTGGCCCGCCGGGCCCGTCAAGGCCGCCCTGCTCCGGCTCGGCCTGCGCAGGGTGGGCGCCGATCTGGAGGACTCGCTGGCCCGGCTGACCGACCTGGCCGCCGTCGGCTGACCGAGCCTGTCCCGGCGTCGCCCGCGATGGTGATGGTCCGGCGTCCCCGCCAGGGACGCCGGGCCATCGTCGCCTCGGCCGCCGCGCACCGGACATGACGAAGGGCCCGGCGCGGGAGCGCCGGGCCCTTCGTGCGGGACAGGTCAGCTGTCGCCGCCGGTCTCCCCGACCGGGGCGGCGTTGACGTCGTCCAGCGCGTACTTCTTGGCGGCCTCGGCCGGCACGTGCGCCGGCACCGCGCCGCGCAGGGCGAGCTGGCGCAGCGTCGCGACGGCCACCGACTCGGCGTCCACGTGGAAGTGGCGGCGCAGCGCGTGCCGCGTGTCCGACATGCCGAAGCCGTCGGTGCCGAGCGAGGTGTAGTCACCCGGCACCCAGCGGGCGATCAGGTCCGGCACCGCGCGCATCCAGTCGCTCACCGCGACCTTCGGGCCGTCGGCGTCGGCCAGCTTCCGCTGGATGTACGGCACCCGCTGCTCGCCGCCCGGGTTGAGCAGGTTGTGCTCCTCGCACTCCACCGCGTCCCGGCGCAGCTCGGTCCAGGAGGTCACCGACCAGACGTCGGCGGCCACGCCCCAGTCCTCGGCGAGCAGCTGCTGGGCCTTGAGCGCCCACTGCATGCCGGTGCCGGAGGCCAGGACGTTCGCCTTCGGCGCGTCCCCGTCGACCTGCGGGGCCGGCGAGTAGCGGTAGATGCCCTTGACGATGCCCTCGACGTCCACGCCCTGCGGCTCGGCCGGCTGGAAGATCGGCTCGTTGTAGACGGTGAGGTAGTAGAAGACGTTCTCCTGCGCCTCGCCGTACATCCGGTGCAGGCCGCTCTCCAGGATGTGCGCCATCTCGAAGGCGAACGCCGGGTCGTAGGCGACCACGGCCGGGTTGGTGGCGGCGATCAGCAGCGAGTGGCCGTCCTCGTGCTGGAGGCCCTCACCGTTGAGCGTCGTCCGGCCGGCCGTCGCGCCGAGCAGGAAGCCCCGCGCCATCTGGTCGGCCGCCGCCCAGAACTCGTCGGCGGTCCGCTGGAACCCGAACATCGAGTAGAAGATGTACATCGGGATCATCGGCTCGCCGTGGGTGGCGTAGGACGTGCCCGCCGCGGTGAACGAGGCGACCGAGCCGG
Organism: Micromonospora sp. NPDC005305; assembly: GCF_040607315.1. Classification (NCBI taxonomy): domain Bacteria; kingdom Bacillati; phylum Actinomycetota; class Actinomycetes; order Micromonosporales; family Micromonosporaceae; genus Micromonospora; species Micromonospora sp. NPDC005305. Next base: position 96,594 of record NZ_JBEXGL010000012.1, read on the forward strand.
CCTCGTTGATCCCCTCGTGCAGGATCTGGCCGGTGGTGGCCTCCTTGTACGACAGGAACAGCTCCCGGTCCACCGAGGTGTACCGCTGCCCGTGCGGCGAGTAGATCTTCGCCGTCGGGAAGAGCGAGTCCATGCCGAACGTGCGGGCCTCGTCCGGGATGATCGGCACCCAGCGCTTGCCGAACTCCTTGTCCTTCATCACGTCCTTGAGCAGGCGGACGAAGGCCATGGTGGTGGCCACCTTCTGCTTGCCCGAGCCGCGCTTGACGTCGGCGAACCGCTCCGGGCCCGGGATCTGCAGCGTCTTGTGGCTGGTCCGCCGCGAGGGCAGGTAACCGCCGAGCTGCTTGCGCCGCTCGTGCAGGTACTCGATCTCGTCGGACTTCTCGCCCGGGTGGAAGTACGGCGGGAGGTAGGGGTTCTCCTCCAGCTGCTTGTCCGGGATGTCCAGGTAGAGGCGGTCGCGGAAGAGCTTCAAATCCTCCAGCGTCAGCTTCTTCATCTGGTGGGTGGCGTTGCGGGCCTCGAAGTGCGAGCCCAGCGTCCAGCCCTTGATCGTCTTGGCCAGGATCACCGTCGGCTGGCCGGTGTGCTCCATGGCCGCCTTGTAGGCCGCGTAGAGCTTCCGGTAGTCGTGGCCACCCCGCTTGAGGTTCCAGATCTCGTCGTCGCTCAGGTGCTCGACCATCTTGCGGGTGCGCGGGTCGCGCCCGAAGAAGTGCTCCCGGACGTACGCCCCGGACTCGGCCTTGTAGGTCTGGTAGTCACCGTCGGGCGTGGTGTTCATGAGGTTGACCAGCGCGCCGTCGGTGTCCGCCGCGAGCAGCGGGTCCCACTCGCGGCCCCAGACCACCTTGATGACGTTCCAGCCGGCGCCCCGGAAGAACGCCTCCAGCTCCTGCATGACCTTGCCGTTGCCGCGGACGGGGCCGTCCAGCCGCTGCAGGTTGCAGTTGATCACGAAGGTGAGGTTGTCCAGCTCCTCGCGGGCGGCCACGCCGATCGCGCCGAGCGACTCCACCTCGTCCATCTCACCGTCGCCCAGGAACGCCCAGACGTGCTGCTGCGAGGTGTCCTTGATGCCGCGGTGGTGCAGGTAGCGGTTGAACCGGGCCTGGTAGATGGCGTTCAGCGGGCCGAGGCCCATCGACACCGTCGGGAACTCCCAGAAGTCCGGCATCAGCCGCGGGTGCGGGTACGACGGCAGGGCGCCACCCGGGTGCGACAGCTCCTGCCGGAAGCCGTCGAGCTGGTCGGCGCTGAGCCGGCCCTCCAGGAACGCCCGCGCGTACATGCCGGGGGAGGCGTGGCCCTGGTAGAAGATGTGGTCGCCGCCGCCCGGGTGGTCCTTGCCCCGGAAGAAGTGGTTGAAGCCCACCTCGTAGAGGGACGCGGAGCTGGCGAAGGTGGAGATGTGGCCACCCACGCCGATCTCCGGCCGCTGCGCCCGGTGCACCAGCATCGCGGCGTTCCACCGGATGTAGGCCCGGAGGCGCCGCTCGACGTGCTCGTCACCCGGGAACCACGGTTCGCGCTCCGGCGTGATGGTGTTGATGTAGTCGGTGGTGGTCAGGGACGGCACCCCGACCTGGCGCTCGCGGGCCCGCTCCAGCAGGCTCAGCATGACGTAGCGGGCGCGCTTGGTTCCGCGCTCGTCGATGACACCGTCAAGCGACTCGACCCATTCGCTGGTCTCTTCAGGGTCGATGTCCGGAAGCTGGCTCGGCAGACCAGCGGTGATCACCGGGCGCTTGCGTTCCGTAGCCACAGGCGTTCCCTCGGTTCTGTGTGGGATAGGTCTCTAGCGCCATCCTGCCCCCTGGTGGCGCTAGTCGTCACGTCTCCCTCCCCCAGACGCGACGCTGAACACAGGTACTCGCCGGTAACTTTGTGCGACGGCCGGGCTGTGCGAGGGCCCGCGGCGACACCGGCGGCGGTCGCGCGCCCGGCTGCGGCAGAATGCGCCGTATGCGCAGTGAGGTGATCACGGTCCGGACGGGGTCCCGGCCGACCGTCCGCGACATCACCAGCGAGGCCGAGCGGTTCGTCGCCGGCCAGGGGGACGGGCTGCTGCACGTCTTCGTGCCGCACGCCACCGCCGGCCTGGCGATCATCGAGACCGGCGCCGGCTCGGACGACGACCTGCTGCGGGCGCTCGACGACCTGCTCCCCACCGACGACCGCTGGCGGCACCGGCACGGCTCCCCCGGCCACGGCCGGGACCACGTGCTGCCCGCCTTCGTCCCTCCGTACGCCACCCTGCCGGTGCTCGGCGGGCGGCTCCAGCTCGGCACGTGGCAGTCGATCTGCCTGGTCGACACCAACGGCGACAACCCCGACCGCCAGGTCCGCTTCTCCTTCCTGCCCGGCTGAGGCCGACACCGGGAGGGGTGGCCGCCCGGACCGGGCGGCCACCCCGCTCACCAGCGGGTCAGGGACGGACGGTCTCCGACTCGACCGTCTGCCGGCCCAGGTCGGCCTCCGCCCCGGGCGTCAGGCTCCGGGCCGCGGCCGGTGGCCGGTCGTACGTCAGGTTCAAGCCCGGCACCCGGTCCTCGATGACGAAGGTGGCCCGGGTGTGGGCGGGCGCGTCCGGCCGGCTCACGTACGGCAGCACGTCGAAGTTCGCGGCGAGCTGCGCCGGGGTGATCGTGGTCCGGACGTAGCCGCGCAGGTTGTTCTGGAAGCGCAGGTGCGGGTTGAACCCCAGCCACGGGTGCGAGCCGCTTTCCGAGTCGGCGCCGTCCCCGCCGGAGGTGATCGAGGAGCAGACCAGCTCGCTGCCGACCGTGCGGGAGGTCGGGTCGGCGTAGTCCAGCTTGAGGTCGCTGGCCCAGTGCGCGTGCACGTCGCCGGTGAGGACCACCGGGTTGCGCACCCCGGCGGCCACCCAGCCGCGGGTGATCCGGTCCCGCGAGGCCACGTACCCGTCCCAGGCGTCCATGCTCGTCACCGTGAGCGGGCCGGAGTTGTTGTCCCGCTGGGCGAAGAAGACCTGCTGGCCGAGGATGTCCCAGCGGGCCTCGGACCGCCGGAACCCGTCCAGCAGCCACGCCTCCTGCGCGGCCCCGGTGATCGACCGGGCCGGGTCGTACGCCGCCGCGCAGTCCTTGTAGCCGTCGCCGCAGCCCTGGTCGTCCCGGTACTGCCGGGTGTCGAGCATGTGGAAGGTGGCCAGCCGGCCCCAGCGCACCCGACGGTAGAGCTGCATGTCGATGCCGCGCGGGATCGAGGTGCGGCGCAGCGGCATGTTCTCGTAGTACGCCTGGAACGCCGCCGCCCGGCGGGCCGGGAAGTCCGGGTCCGGCGCCTCGGGCACCTCGTCGGCCCAGTTGTTCTCGACCTCGTGGTCGTCGAAGACCACCACCCAGGGTGCGACCGCGTGCGCCGCCTGGAGGTCGGTGTCGGTCTTGTACTGGGCGTGCCGCTGCCGGTAGTTGGCCAGCGTCCGGGTCTCCGGCCCCTCGTGGTCACGCGGGTTGCCGCCCGGGACCGTGTAGGTGTCCGGCGCGTACTCGTACTGGTAGTCGCCGAGGTGCAGGATCAGCTCCGGCTCGGTCTCGGCCAGCCGGCGGTACGCGGTGAAGTAGCCGTGCTCGTATTGGGAGCAGGAGACGAAGCCCATCGCGAGGGCGGCCGGCAGGTGCCACGGCGCCGGCGCGGTGCGGGTCCGCCCGACCGGGGAGATCCACCGCTCGGCCCGGAACCGGTAGAAGTACTCCCGGCCGGGGAGCAGCCCGTCCAGCTCGACGTGCACGCTGTGCGCCGACTCCGGCCGGGCCGCCGCGGCGCCGCGACGGACCACGTGCCGGAAGTTCTCGTCGGCGGCCAGCTCCCAGTGCACCGGCACGACGCGGGACGGCATCCCGCCCAGGCCGTCCCCGGCGAGCGGTTCGGGGGCCAGCCGCGTCCACAGCACGAAGCCCTCGTGGTCCGGGTCGCCGGAGGCCACCCCGAGGGTGAACGGGTCGCGGCGCAGCGGGCCCGCCGCCGCCGCGCCGGCCGCCACGGGCAGCCCGGTCACCGCGCCGGCCGCGCCGAGCGCCGCGCCGCTGAGCAGGACGGTACGTCGGGACAGTGCCATCGTTTTCCTCCCCGGAGTCCGGTTTCTCGACTCCGGGCAGCCTCGCGACCGTCGATGTCCGCCAGGTGGCCGGCAGGCGACCGGGGACGGCACTTCTTGCCGAACAGCGGACCCCGGCGGAAACCCGGCGCCGTCAGCCCAGCAGCCGGCGCAGCCCGCCGGGGGTGTGGCCCAGCTGGGCGCGGACCGTGCGGGTCAGGTGGGCCTGATCGGCGAAGCCCAGCTCGACGGCGAGCCCCGCGAGGCTCTCCGCACCCTCCTCCAGCCGGTCGAGGAGGCGCCCGACCCGAAGTCGGTTGCGGTAGCGGGTCAGCGGCACACCGACCCGGGCCTGGAACTCCCGGCTGAGCCGGTAGGGCGACACCCCGAGTGCCCGGGCCAGCGGCAGCAGCCCGGCGGCCTCGGGCGCGCCGTCGTGCAGGGCGGCGCGGGCCCGCTCGACGAGCCGCAGGTCCCGCCCGCTCCCGCCCGCCGCCGGCCCGGTGGCCGCGCCGACCAGCCGGACCAGCCGCTCGGCCGCCGCGTGGTCGGGGTCGGCCACCGACCGCAGCAGCAGCCGGTGGGCCAGGTCCACCCGGGCGTCGACGTGTACCACGGCCGGCACCGGCCGTTCCGCGAACAGCTCCCGCCACAGCCGCTCGGACAGGTGCACCGAGGTGCAGTCGTCCCCGCCCGCCGGGTGCGCGAAGCGCTCCTCCTCACCCGGCACGGTCAGGTAGGCCACGGTCGGCTCGACGAACTCGGCGCCGCCGCGCCCGGCCCGGCGGAAGCCGCCCCGCCGGGTCAGCACGAGGCCGTGGGCGGTGGCCGGCTCGGGCGCCGACCAGCCGGTGTGGTCGTCCCGGCACCGCACCACGCCGACCCGGAAGTCGGGCTGCGCCAGCAGCGGCGTGGCGGTACGCATGCCGGTCAGCGTAGGCCGACCGGCCGACACGACCGTCCCGCAAGGATCGACAAGACCGCCGGCCGCCGCGGCGGGCAGGGTGGCGGCCGTGACCGAGTCGACCCGCCGGACCGCCGCCCTGCTCACCGTCCTGCTCACCGGGCAGGCGATGGCCTCCATGGACACCTCGATCGCGGCGGTGGCCGCGCCCGCGATCCGGGCCGACCTGGCCGGACCGCCGGCCGTGCAGCAGCTCGTACTGGCCGGCTACACCCTCACCTTCGCCGTGCTCGTGGTGGTCGGGGCCCGGCTCGGCGCCCGGCACGGCTACCCACGGGTCTTCCTGCTCGGCCTGGCCGGGTTCACCCTCGCCTCGCTGGCCTGCGGCCTCGCCCCGGGGCCGGCCGCGCTGGTGCTGGCCCGGGTCGCGCAGGGCGCCGCCGGCGCGCTCATGGTGCCGCAGGTGCTGTCGCTGATCCAGGCGGCGGTCCCGGCCGCGGGCCGGGCCCGGGCGATCGGGGCGTACTCGATGGTGCTGGCCCTCGGCGTGGCCGCCGGGCAGGTGGTCGGCGGGCTGCTGGTGACCCTCGACCTGGGCGGCCTGACCTGGCGGGCCGCGTTCCTGGTGAACGTGCCGGTCGGCGTGGTGCTCCAGATCGCCGGGCGGCGGGTGTTCACCGGCCTGCCGGCCGGCCCGCCCCGGCGCGGGCCGCTGGACCTGCCGGGCGCGCTGCTCCTCGCCGCCGCGATGCTCACCCTGGTGCTGCCGCTGGTGCTCGGCGGGGACCTGGGCTGGCCCGGATGGGTCCGGGCGGCCACGGTCGCCGCCGGCGCCGCCGGGCTGCGGCTCTTCCTCGGGTACGAGGTCCGGCGCGCCCGTCGCGACGCGGCCCCGCTGCTGGACGTGGCGGTGCTGCGCCACCCCGGGGTGCCGGCCGGGCTGCTCGCCTGCTGCGTGGTGATGGGCTGCTACGCGGGCTTCCTGTTCGTGCTCACCCTGCGGCTCCAGGACGGGCTGGGCTTCACGGCCCTGGCGGCGGGACTGGCCTTCCTCCCGTACGCCGCGGGTTTCGCCCTGTGCGGCCTGGCGGTGGCGCGGCTGCCGGAGCGGGTCCGGGCGGTGCTGCCGGTCGCCGGCCCGCCGGTGCTGGCGGCCGTGGTGGTGGCGGTGGCCGGGCTCTCCGCCGCGGGCTGGCCGTGGCCGGCGGCAAGCGCGCTGCTGGTGGCGGGCGGGGCGGCGCACGCCGCCGCGTTCAGCCCGCTGGTCACCCGGCTCACCGGCGTCGTGCCGGCCGGCGCGGCCGCGGCGCTCTCCGCGGTCGTCTCCACCGGCACGCTGCTCGCGGCCGTGCTCGGGGTGACCCTGGTCGGCGGCCTGCACCTCGCCCTCGCCGCGGCCGGCCGGCACGGTCCGGTGCTCGCCCTGCCCCCGGCGCTCCTGACCGCCGTGCTGCTGCTGGCCGGCGCCGTCGCCGCCGGGCGGGCCACCCGGCCGGCGCCGGACCCGGGCCGGTCCCGGAGGTCGTCGGCTCACGGCCGTGACCCCGGGGTGCGTGAGCTGCGCACGTAGGATGTGCGACATGGCGCAGTCCACCGTCCCCGACCGCTCCGACCTGGCCGGGGACGCCGTGCGCCGGATCCTGCACATCGCCTCGGCCATGCGCCACTACCAGGACGGGGAGATCGCCGCGTTGGGGCTCACCCCGGCCGCCGCCCGCGCCCTGCACGAGCTGGACCCCGACCGGCCGCTGCCCGCCCGGGACCTCGCCGCGCAGCTGGGCTGCGACCGCTCCAACGTCACCGCGCTGGTCGACAAGCTGGAGCAGGCGGGGCTGGTGGAGCGGCGGGTCGACCCGGCCGACCGGCGGCAGAAGACGCTGGTGGTGACCGCGGAGGGCCGGCGGGTCCGGGACCAGGTCCGGCTCGTGATGTCCGACTCCCGACTCCTCGGCGGGCTCACCACCGGCGAGCTGGCCACCCTGCGTGAGCTGGTCTGGAAGGTCTCCGACGGCGGCTGCCCGGAGCAGTGCGGCGAGGCCTGACCGGGGCCGGGCGGAACGTGTCCGACTGGGCGAGGTGCCCTCCCGTCGGTAATGCTGTCCGACGTGACCACCCCGCACGATCTCGACGACCGGTTCCGGGCGGCCCTGACCGCGCTCGGCGCCCCCGCCCAGCGGCGTGACCTGGGTGAACCGCTGCCCGGTGGCGGGTCGCTGACCGGGGCGCAGGCGCTGGCCCTGTTCGACGCCCAGCTGACCAGCCGGCTGCTCGACCTCGCCGGGCGCTGGCTGCGCAGCTTCGGCGAGGGCTACTACACGATCGGCTCCGCCGGCCACGAGGGCAACGCGGCCGTCGCCGCCGCGCTGCGGCCGACCGATCCCGCCCTGCTCCACTACCGCTCCGGGGCCTTCTACTGCCTGCGTGCCGCCCAGGCGGCGGGCGGCTTCCCGGCCGGGGCGGCGACGCCGGACGCCGACGGGCCGGACCCGACCGGGGCGCCGACAGCCGGGATCCCGGACCCGCGTACCCCCGCCGACGGTGAGGTGGACGCGGACGCCGGCCCGCCGGCCGTGCCGCCGGAGCCCCCGGGGCTGACCGGCGACCCGGTGGCCGACCCGGCCGCCGCCCCGCCGACGCTGGACGGTCCTGCGATGCCCGACGGCCCGGCGACGCCCGGCGGTCCGGTGGTGCCGCCGGCCGGTGACGGGGCTGAGGCGGCGAGCCTGCCGGCCGGGGCCGGGGTGGCCGTGGACACGGTCGGCGCCGCGACGGCCGGCGTACCCGAACTGCCCCTGCCCGACCCCGATGACGCCTACGCCGACGCGGCCCGCGACGTGCTGCGCGGGATGGTCGCCTCCGCCGCCGAGCCGATCGCCGGGGGCCGGCACAAGGTCTTCGGCCGGGCCGACCTGGCGGTCGTCCCGACCACCTCGACCATCGCCTCGCACCTGCCCCGGGCCGTCGGCCTGGGGCTGGCCCTGGAACGGCTGCGCCGCGGCGGCCGGCGGGCCGGCGAGGAGTCCGACGCCCCGACCTGGCCGCCGGACGCCATCGTGGTCTGCTCGTTCGGCGACGCATCGGTCAACCACGCCACCGCGACGGCGGCGTTCAACACCGCCGGCTGGTACGACCACACCGGGTTGCGCATCCCGGTCCTGTTCGTGTGCGAGGACAACGGGCTCGGCATCAGCGTGCGCTCACCGCAGGGCTGGGTGGCCGCGACCCTGCGGGCCAGGCCGGGGATCCGCTACTTCGCGGCCGACGGCACCGACGTGGCCGAGGCGTACCGGGTGGCGAAGGAGGCGGCGGCCTGGGTGCGCCGGCACCGGCGGCCGGCCGTGCTGCACCTGGCCACCGTGCGGCTCATGGGGCACGCCGGGGCGGACGCGGAGACCGCGTACCGGAGCCGGGCCGAGATCGCCGCCGACGTGGCGCGGGACCCGCTGCTCGCCACCGCCCGGCGCCTGGTCGAGGCCGGCTACGCCACAGGCGAGGAGCTGCTGGCCCGGTACGACGAGCGCGGCTGGCAGATCCGCCGGCTCGCCGAGGAGGTGCTGGACGAGCCGAAGCTCACCTCCCCGGTCGACGTGGTGGCCGAGCTGGCCCCGCGCCGGCCGGTCCGCATCTCCCGGGCGGTCGCCGACGCGGCGACCCGGGCGGCCGGCCCGGACGCCGGCGCCCGGGCCGAGGCGTTCGGCGGCCGGCTGCCCGAACTGGCCGGGCCGCTCACCCTGGCGCAGAGCATCAACGCGGCCCTGACCGACGGGATGCTCGACCACCCGGGGACGGTCGTCTTCGGCGAGGACGTGGCCGCCAAGGGCGGGGTGTACGGGGTCACCAAGGGCCTGCGGGACCGGTTCGGGGCGGCACGGGTGTTCGACACCCTGCTCGACGAGACCTCGATCCTCGGGCTCGCGCTCGGCGCGGGCGTGGCCGGGATGCTGCCGGTGCCGGAGATCCAGTACCTGGCGTACCTGCACAACGCCGAGGACCAGTTGCGGGGCGAGGCGGCGACCATGCGGTTCTTCTCCCGCGGGGCGTTCCGCAACCCCATGGTGGTGCGGGTGGCCGGGCTGGCGTACCAGGAGGGGTTCGGCGGGCACTTCCACAACGACAACTCGGTGGCCGTGCTCCGCGACGTGCCGGGGCTGGTCATCGCGGTGCCGGCCCGCCCGGACGACGCCGCGCCGATGCTGCGTACCTGCCTGGCCGCCGCCGCGGTGGACGGCGCCGTCAGCGTCTTCCTGGAGCCGATCGCGCTCTACCACACCCGCGACCTCTACGCCGAGGGCGACGGCGAGTGGCTGGCGGAGTACGCCGAGCCCGGCGCCTGGGCGGCCCGCCACGTGCCGATCGGCCGCGCCCGGGTGTACGGGGTCGGCTCGGCCGAGGACCTCACCATCATCACCTTCGGTAACGGTGTCCGGATGTCGCTGCGGGCGGCGGCCACCCTGGCCGACGAGGGGGTCGGCAGCCGGGTGGTGGACCTGCGCTGGCTGGCCCCGCTGCCGGTGGCGGACATCATCCGGGAGGCGTCGGCCACCGGCCGGGTGCTGGTGGTGGACGAGACCCGCCGCTCGGGCGGGGTGGGCGAGGGCGTGATCGCCGCCCTGGTCGACGCGGGGTACGTCGGCACGGCGCTCCTGGTGGCCGGACTTGACTCGTTTGTACCATTAGGTCCGGCAGCACGTCAGGTTCTGGTCTCCGAGGAAGCCATTACCGAGGGTGCCCGTACGCTGCTGGCACGGTAAATTCCGTTCCACCCGGTGCGCCACTTGCGCGGGAAGCCACAACTGTGTGGACTGGGCGCGACGGCGTCGGACGACGCCACGAGCAGGGATGAGATGAGGAGGCACGCGACAGTGAGCGCGACCGCTGGTCAGGCCGCCGACGGGGTACGCAGCCTGGCGGACCGGTTCGGGATCGAGCCGGGGATGGTCGTCATGGAGATGGGCTACGACGACGACGTCGACCAGGATCTCCGGGACGCCCTGACCGACCGCTGTGGAGATCTGGTCGACGAGGACACCGACGAGGTGGTCGACTCGGTTCTCGTCTGGTACCGCGACGGCGACGGCGACCTCTTCGAGCTCCTCGTCGACGCCCTCGGACCGCTGGCCGACAACGGCGTGGTGTGGCTCCTGACGCCCAAGGCCGGCCGGGACGGCCACGTCGAGCCGAGCGAGATCGCGGAGAGCGCGCAGACCGCCGGCCTCCAGCAGACCTCCACCATCAACGCGGGCCGCGACTGGAGCGGCGCCCGCCTCGTGCTCCGGCGCGGGTCCAAGGGCAAGAAGTAGGCCGGGCTCCGCATCCGGCGGCCGGTGCCGCCGGGTGTGGCAGGCTGATGATCTCCAGACCCGATCCAAGGAGTTCCCATGCCCATCGAGGTTGGCGCCGAGGCGCCGGACTTCGTGCTCAAGGACCAGAACAACCAGGAGGTCCGCCTCGCCGACTTCCGCGGCCGGCGCACCGTCCTGCTGGTCTTCTACCCGCTCGCCTTCACCGGCATCTGCCAGGGCGAGCTGTGCGAGGTGCGGGACAACCTCAACGAGTACGTCAACGACGACGTCCAGGTGCTGACGGTCAGCGTCGACTCGGTCTACGCCCACAAGATCTGGGCCGACCGGGAGGGCTACCAGTTCCCGCTGCTGGCCGACTTCTGGCCGCACGGCGCGGTCGCCCAGGCGTACGGCGTCTTCAACGACGTCGCGGGCATCGCCAACCGGGGCACCTTCGTCATCGACAAGGCCGGCGTGGTCCGGTTCGCCGAGATGAACATGCCCGGCGAGGCGCGGGACCAGCAGGGCTGGCGCAAGGCCCTCGCCGAGGCCGTCGCCGCCTGATCCACCCCGGGCACGTCGTTCGACCGGGCCGGAGCTGGGCAGGTAAGCTTGCCGCTCCGGCCCGCCGTACGGGGCGTTCCGGGCGCGTAGCTCAGCGGGAGAGCACTCGCCTTACAAGCGAGGGGTCGCAGGTTCGAAACCTGCCGCGCCCACCATCGGTGACCAGCAACGGAGCCGATCACAAGATCAGGCCCCCTGTCTCGCTGTAGCAGCGCATGTAGCTGCGAGGAAGCTCAGCCCAACTGGTCATTAAGACGCTTCACCGCCGCTCGCATCGCATCAAGGCGGCCCTGAACGGGCCGCACGCGCCGCCGCCCGGGCGCGCGTCCGTCGCTCCGCTGGCGCTCCGACTCCGGCCACGCAACACGCCCGGCGGCTGGCGCGGAAGTAAGAAGCCCAAGGGGCCGCCGCAGCACGACAGGCTGTTGACCGGCGGTGAGATGGGGCGGCAGCCGGCCGGGCCGCGCGGCCAAGAGCCCGCGCAGCGTAGGGAGGGCACGCCGGCCGCGTCGGCGAACTGGCGGCAGTGGCGGGGTTGCGGTTAGGGCGCCTCCGGCGGGGGCGCTCCGGCTCCAGGATGGCCGGGGCTCCGTCGGCGGGTCGCGGTCCGTGGGTGGTTGCGGGTAGGCCGTCCCGCCTGCCGTCGACCCGGGCAAGCCGAGCCCCGCACCACGGCCCTGTTCGGTGTCGGCCCCGAGGTCGCGGCCCAGCTGCTCACCACCGCCGGCGACAACCCCGACCGGCTGCACTCCGAAGCGGCTCTGGCTCACCTCTGCGGCGCAGCACCCATCCCCGCGAGCTCGGGACGGTGCGCCGCCACCGCCTCCACCGCGGCGGCGACCGCGGCGCCAACCACGCCCTGCACACCATCGCGCTCTGCCGCATGCGCTACGACCAACGCACCCGCGCCTGCGTCCACCGCCGCATCACGGAAGGCCTCAGCAAGCAGGAGATCCTGCGCTGCCTGAAGCGCTACACCGCCCTGGTGGCCGACTTCGCCGCCCTCGCCCCTTGACCTCCATAGGAGCATCGGGATCGCTAGCCCAGCTGCGCGGGCTGCTTCGCGTACGGGCGCGTCTGTTCCGCCCACCGCACCACGTACGGCGTCAGCAGACCCGCCACGACGAACACCCCGCCGAGCAGGAGCCAACCAGGGACTCCCCAGGCGATGCAGAAGAGTGCCAGTACGGTGGGTGCGATCACGTTCGCCAGGCCGGCCCCGAACCCGAACAGTCCCATGTACTGCCCTTGGGCGTGGGCGGGAGCGAGGCTGAATCGGAGTTCCAGCGAGCCAGCCGTGTGCCACAGTTCACCGATCGTGTGGACGATGATGCCGACGACGATGCCTGTGAGCGCAAGCCATGAGGGAAGTCCTGCCGCTGCGGCCATCGCGGCCATGCCGACGAAGAACGCCACGCCCGAACGCCGCATGGCTTTCCCGGCGGTGGCCCTGTCATCGACCCCTCGGCTAGCCCTGACTTGGAGCAGGACCACTAGAGCGGTGTTGACCAGTGCTGCCCCGCCGATCAGCCACCGGGGTGCGTCGGTGTGCCCGACGATCCAGAGTGGCAGTGCGAACAGCAGTACCTGGTGGTGAATCGACATGATGCCGTCGAGCACGGTGACGGCAACATACGCCCGGTCCTTCAATACCTCCCACGGGCTGGCCGTTTGCGGCGCGGGCACGGGCGGTAGCGACGGCAGCGCTGCAATGATGGCGGCACTGGCCACGAAACTGAGCGCATTACCCAGCACCAGGGCCAGGTAAGCCGGACGCGTGTCGTACTGCACGGCGAAGCCAGCAGCCACGGCGGCGCAGCTTCCGGCGAGATTCGCGACCGAGCGTAGATAAGCGCGGTATCTGGTGAGGTCAGCACCGCCGATTCCGCGAACCAGCGGACCGCGTGCCGCACCCCCCGCTGAGCGAGCGAGTTCCCCCATACACAGCGCCACCAGGACCAACCAGAACGACTGCACGAGTACCAGCGCCGCCATCGCTGCGCCCTGAATGACCAGCATCCAGAGATAAATTTCTCGTGGCCCTCGTCGGTCAGCGAGATGCCCAACCGGCACGCCAGCAAAAAGGCCAACGGCAGCCGCGATGCCCATTCCGATACCGACTTGAGCCAATGGAAGTCCGACGACGCGGGTGAAGAAAAGCGCGGCGCTGACCATAAAGACGCCGCTGCCGATCATGTTGACGAACGTTGCCAGAGCGAGAACCCGTTGCGAGCGCGTATCGGGAATCAGCCCTCGTCGGATCAGCACCGATGGCTTTTGCTCTTGATCGTCGGCCGAACCTCGTCTGGAAGCGTGACTGTTCTTTTGACCCTGTAGAGCCTGCACAGACTTCGGATCCTTCCCGTTGATTAGCTCGGCGAATCTAGCGAGATTGCGGTGAGCTAGTAATCAGTCTGTCGGCCGATACCGAATGTCCTAAGCCCGTGCTAGCTTTATTAGCGTCGGGAGAAGGGTGTGGAGCCGCTCGAACGCCCAGGTCGTCGTCGTGGCACCCCCGCCACTCCGGGGCACACAGGGGGCACAAGACACCGTGGAACGACGTCAAGTAGCGCTGAACGATGGCAACCCGAGACGCCGTGCCAGCAGGCGTCGCGCGCAGATCCCGCTGGTCGTGGGGCGGCGGCTCTAAGTTCCGCTTCAACTCCCCGACTTGCTGCTCAGGAGGTACCCCAAGCAGTGTCGGCCGAAGGGCGTGACCGCCCATGAGGCGTTGCCGTCAGCGTGGGCGAGTCGGTCTTCCGCCAAGCTCTGACGCACGAGCGTTGACATGACCGGCAGGACTCCAGCGGCTAGCTTCGGGAACCGCTCCTCAAGCTGAGACTGAAGTGCGACCCGGCCTCGTCTGTCGCGCCCTCAAGTCGAGGGGGAAGGGGCCCGTTCACGACAGCGTTCAACACCCGAACATGGGGGGCCTCAAGATCAGCCAGTGCCGCGACCGCCAGCACGCCTAGGTCGAGCTGCGCGTCATCCTGGAGGTTCTCCGTCAGCACGGCGGCAACCGCTTTGACCTTCTGGTCGTACATGGTGCTGTAGGCGGCTTGTATGGCCCTCGTCGTCAACATCAGTCGACCGTCTCTGCTGTTGGCCCATCCCTCAAACTTTTCGGCGAGAGACCGGCGGACTAGGTGACGGCTTCGACCAGCCGCTCGACGTTGCGAAGCCGGCGGCGGTCCCTAACGGCCACCGGCTCAAGTGCTGGCTTAACGAGGGCGGCGCCGACCGCACCCAGCGGGCCGGCGACAGCTAGGCCAATGCCAACCGTTCCAACCTCGATGGCGGTTCGGGCAGTGAGCTGTCGTGCCGCTTCACGCTTGGCCATACCGTATGCCTAGCTTGCGGTGTCAAGAACACTGCGCTAGGCCCGTCAGAGGGCGACTTGCTAGAAGTCGCCCTCTGAATCCAAGCCGGACTAACGAAGAGTAGTGACCAGGGTCGCGACAGCCGCCACAAGTCCTGCCGCAGCGGTCAGAACGGCGCGCCCAGAACTTACAAACGAGGGAACGAGCGGCGAACTAACTCGCTCGTCGCCCGACCCCTCAGGTTGTGCCTGATCAACGCTGACAGGCCACACCTTGCCCCTCGACGAAGCCTGGACGCTGGTTAGGCCCGGGTTTGGGTCCCGAACCGACCCCCACGCAGACCAGGGAGGCCGCTCTATTGCGGTGCTGGATGCCCCGATGTTGATCGGCAGCGAAGGTTAACGAAGCGGTCTGACGCGATCGGGTCGCGGTGCCTGGACCACTCCGGGCAGCCCCATGAACCGCTCGGCTCGGGCCGTCTCGGGGCCGTCTGGGCCGTCTCTGGGCCGTTGAAGGCTGACCAACGGCGACCGGTAGCGCCGAAGAAACACCAGGCCAGCCACAATATGACGGCGGCTGGCCTGGTGTGCGACGGACGAGTCGACCTGTACGCCGGATACTGCTGGTGTGAATGAGGATCTTCCGAAGGTCGCCCTAGATCTCTGGCGGGCCGATGCGCTCGTTCTGTTCGACTGGCTCCCGCCGTGTCGGCCGCCAGCGCCGTCCTAGCCATGTTTGTTGGCGGCAGGGCCCTCAGAGTCGCCTGGTTGATCCTCCTGCGAGGCTGAGGGGGTGGAACAGTCTGCGTGGTTCGAGATTTCGTCGCTGGTGGCAGCAGCGCCGTATCCGGTGACGGTGCTGCCCGCCGATGCTCGGCAGGCGGCAGCCTGTCTGGCAGCTTTGGACATCACGACCAGGTCGTGGCTCGGGGCGGTCGTCGCCAACAGTGGCGGGCTGGTGATCGATCACGGTTGGCTCCGGGTGCTCGGGAGTGGGCACGACGGGCTGCCGGATGTGGCGGCCGAGATGGTTCCCGGGGCTGGTCGTCTGGTCGTCGCTTTTGATGTGATGGGCGGGCAGTTCGCGTGGTCGCAGGCAGAGCCGGGTGTGCAGCCGACGGTGCACTACTTCGGCCCGGAGGACCTGGCTTGGCAGGATCTTGAGCTTGGGTATGGCGACTGGCTGGAGGCGATGCTCGCCGGCGCCATGACCCAGTTCTATGAGGGCTTGCGGTGGCCGGGGTGGGAAGCCGAGGCGGCCAGCGTCGCTCTGGATCAGGGGATCAGCGCGTGGCCACCGCCGTGGACCAGGGAGGGCAAGGATCTCTCGGCGGTGTCTCGCAAGCCGGTCCGGCTTGCTGAACTCGTTTCGGTTCATCAGGATGCGGCGCGGCAGCTCGGCTTCCTCTAGACCACCGCTGCGTTTCCGGGCGGCGGCCCGAACGCGTTGTCATCGTGGCGTCCTTCGGGCCGGCTCGGGTGTGCGGACCTTGAATCGGGCGATCGGTTTGACGGTCGTGCGGGGCGCCTCGGTGAGGACCTGGTCGCCGTCGTAGACGCGGAAGCTGTATCGGCGGTTCGACGGTGAGGGTTCGGCCGGCGTGGCCGATACCGACGTGAATCCGCTGGCCGGTGATGACCGAGGACCCTGTTCGGCCGACTTGCCGAGCTCAAGGCGCTGCTCAGGTGACAGTGACCCGCAGCAGTTGGAGACCACCATCCACCTCACCCGGCCGTAGGAGCACCTGAGGTGCCGAACCACCTGGCCAGCGCGACCTCGAGCGTCTGCTGATCCTCGCCGACCCACGCGGCGTGCCCGTCGGGCCGAAGCAGCAGAGCCGGCGCGTCCAGCTCGTCGCTGGTGTCGGCGACGTGGTCGACCCGGTCGGCCCAGCCGTCCACCGAGAGCCGGCCCGTCCGGTCGAGCAGCAGCCCGCTGCCGGTGCGCATCAGCTCGAACAGCCGCCCGTGCTTCAGCGGGACGTCGCGCAGCCGCCGCCCGAGCAGGGCGTGGCCCGCACCGAAGTCGTACCGGATGTTGATCGCCGTGATCTTCTCGATCAGGAACCGGTTGACGTCGTCGAAGTCCATCAGCTGCGCCAGCAGCCGCCGAACCGCCTGCGGCCCGGGCTCGTTGGTGGTCAGCTGCATCTGTGCACGGGTGTTGATCAGCACGTCGGCGGCCACCGGATGCCGCTCGGCCTCGTAGCTGTCCAGCAGGTCGTCCGGCGCCCAGCCGTTGACGGCCGCCGCGAGCTTCCACCCCAGGTTGAACGAGTCCTGGATCCCGAGATTGAGCCCCTGCCCACCCATCGGCGGGTGGACGTGCGCGGCGTCCCCGGCCAGGAACACCCGTCCGACCCGGTAGCGCTCGGCCTGGCGCGTGGCGTCGCCGAAGCGCGACAGCCAGCGGGGGGAGTGCACGCCGAAGTCGGTGCCGGCGTACGTGCGCAGCTGTCGCTTGAACTCCTTCAGCGTCGGCGGCGCGGAACGGTCCTCGGCCACGCCCTCCGCCGGCACGACCGCCCGGAACACCCCCGGCCTGCCCGACGGCCCGACCCCGAACCGCTTCTCGGTCCTGCGCACCTCGGTCGTCACGTCGAGGATGTCGTCCGGGGACGCCGTCGCCTCCATCTCGCCCAGCAGCGTGTCGATTGTCGACGGCTCGCCGGGGAATCCGACCCCGAGCAGTTTCCGAACGGTGCTGCGCCCACCGTCGCAACCGACGACGAATCGTGCCCGCAACGGCGGTGCCGTTCCGTCTTCGAGGTGGACGGTCACGCCGTCGTCGTCCTGCTCCAGCCCGACCACCGCACAGCCGCGCCGGATCTCGGCTCCCACGTCGGCCGCGTGCTCGGCGAGCAGCCGGTCGGTGACCGTCTGCGGAATGCCGAGCACGTATCCGTGGGCGGTGTCCAGCCCGGTGGGAGCGGGCTTGTCGATGCCCGCGAAGAATCCCCGGATCGGGTGCTGCGTGCCGTGCGCGAGGAACCGCTCCAACAGGCCCCGTTGATCCATCACCTCGATGCTGCGCACGTGCAGCCCGAGCGACCGCACGAACGGCGGCGGCTCGGCCTCCTTCTCCAGCACGAGCACGTCGACGCCCCGCAGACGCAGTTCGCTCGCCAGCATCATGCCGGTCGGCCCGCCGCCGACGACGATCACATCGAACATGCATTCCCCCATTGCTGTGGCCGTTTTTGCGCTCGGCCGACCACTGTGCGCCACGACCGGGGTCTTGCCGCAAGCCCAAGGGTGCGGTATATGTTGACAGTGGCAAGGAGTTCTCCTCCTTGCCCTTTCTGTTGCGGAAACCTCGCCGGCTGGTGTCCGCCGGCGGTCACCTACCGCGTGGACGCGTGCCGCGAGGTCGTCGCGCTCCTGGGTCGTCATCTCCGCCGCCTAGTCCACGAGGAAGATGCCGGTCACGCCCACGACGGCGAGGACGACGGCGGCGGCCAGCACGTAGCGGCGCGGGCGTGGCTCCCGGACGGCATAGGTGGCCAGGCCGAGGACTCCACCCAGGACCGAGGCGGCGTACCAGGGGAAGCTGGCCGGCGTGGCCTGACCGATGAGGATCATCCAGGTGGCCACGACCGCGACGAAGATGGTGGCGTAGGCGATGGTCTGTCGCAGGTTCCGGTAGGCGGTGTGCTGCAACCTCGCGACCGACCGGCGGTAAGCCTCCGTCGCCTCGGCACGCTCCCCGTCGGTGCCGTTCCGCCGGCTGTTCCGGCTCCCCGACCGTCGGCCCCCACTCATGCTGGCGAAGATACCCACGATGGTCACACCGCCGCTGCCCTGAGTGACGCGCGGCGGCTAGGGTGACCGCGTGGAGGAACGGTTGGTTCTCAGCTCGTCGTTCGGCGCGGCGGCGGCCGCCTACGCCGAGCACCGCCCGGACTACGCGCAGGCCGCCGTGCGCTGGGCGCTGGAGCCCGCGCCCGGCCCGCGAGTGCTCGACCTCGGCGCCGGAACCGGCAAGCTGACCGCCACGCTGGTCGCGCTGGGTGCCGACGTCGTCGCGGTCGAACCGGATCCGGCGATGCTGGCCGAGCTGCGCCGTGCCCTGCCGACCGTCCGTGCCCTGCCGGGCAGCGCCGAGGCGATCCCGCTGCCGGACGCGTCCGTCGATGCCGTGCTGGCCGGCAACGCCCTGCACTGGTTCGACATGGCGGTCGCGGGCCAGGAGATCGCCAGGGTCCTCGCGCCCGGAGGCATCCTGGCCGGCCTGTGGAACGTCCTGGACAACCGGGTCGACTGGGTTGCCGGGCTCGAACGGGTCAGCGGCAGCGCGGCCATCGGCCCGCGGGACACGCTGAGCAGTTGGCGCGCCGCGACGGCGGACCTGTGCTCTCCGGGCGGCGGCCTGGTCGCCCGCTTCGGCTCGCCCGAGCAGGCCGAGTTCTCGCACCGGCAGCGTCGGACCGCCGACTCCCTCGTCGCGACGCTCGCGACCCGCGCGGGGATGCTGGTCATGCCGGAACCGGCCCGGGCGGCCACGCTCGGCCGGATCCGCGCCTTCCTCGCCGGTGGGCCGGAAACCGCCCAGGGCGAGTTCACCCTGCCGATGCTGACCGGCGTGCTGCGCGTCCGGCGGTGACGCCGTCGAGCGTGGTACCGGTCAGGCGATGCCGCCGTCGCTGTGCAGGAGCTGACCGTTGATCCAACCACCCTCGGGTGAGCACAGGAACGCGACGAGGTTCGCGCAGTCCTGCGGGCGTCCGAGGCGTCCGAGCGGGGTGGACCGGAGGACCGCATCCTTGATCTCCGCCGTCATCCAGCCCGTGTCGGTGGGACCCGGATTGATGGCGTTGGCGGTCACGCCGAGGTGGGCCAGTTCCCGGGCCGCGGCCAGGGTGATCCGGTCGAGCGCGCCTTTGCTGGCGCCGTAGGGAAGGTTCCCCACGGTGTGGTCACTGGTCAGGCTGATGATGCGGCCGGTGCCGTGAGCACCCTGGAAGCGTTGGGCGTACTCGCGGATCAGCAGCCAGCTCGCCCGGGCGTTGACCGCGAAGTGACGGTCGAAGCTCTCGATGCTGGTGTCGAGCAGGCCCGAGTCGACACTCTCGCAGTGGGCAAGGACGAGCGCCCCGACCGGGCCCAGCTTCCGCTCCACGGTCTCGAAGATCGTCGCCGTGGCGTGCGGATCGGTGAGGTCCGCCTCGACGGCGGCGGTTGCGGCACCGTGCGTGCCGGCCTGGCTGGCGAGTCGCGTCACGGCCTCGGGCTCGGCTCCCCAGGGCATCCGCTCGTCGTACGGGGTCCAGTAGGTGAACCCGACATCCCAGCCGGTCTGCGCCAGCTTCAGCACCACCGAGGCGGCGATGCCGGCGCTGCGGCCCGCGCCGGTCACCAGGGCGACGGGCCGGTGCTGTTGATCCGTGCCAACCATGAGCCCCATCCGTCTGTCGTCGCGTGGCCCGCTGGTCACGCCTGTGCCTCGTGCTGCCGGCGCACCATCTCCGCGATCCACACCGGCGCGAACGGCGACGTGCAGCCCGGGGGAGTCGGATAGTCCTTGAGCACTTCCAGGCGCTCGCCGATGCCGATCGCGCGGGCGCGAAGCGCCGCATCCTCGATCCCGATCTGCGCCAGGCAGTGGTTCATCGCCCACTGCAGGCGATCCGGCGCGTCCTTCAGCTCCGCCTCGATGACGTCGAGCAGCCCGTCGAGGTCGAGGCCCTCGGGCTTCTTCGCCACGCGTTCCGTGGTCAGCGCCCAGCCGGCACTCGCCACGACGGGATCCGGATCGGCGAACCAGGCCACGCGCAGCTCCTCCGCGTGCGGATTCTTCTTCACCACGTAGTTCACGAGCCAGTCGTGCACCTTGGGCGTGCGCGCCTCGCGCACCATGGCGTCCAACTCGTCCCGCGCGAACGCCTTCGGGCGGCAGATGAGGAGTGCCAGCAGTCTCGCCGCGGAGTCATCCGTCTCCCAGAGCTGGCGCGCGAGTTCCTGCTGCGTCTTCAGCCGCTTCGCGAGCGAGCGCAGCTTGCCGAGGTTCACGCCGTGATCGTCGCCGTGCCGCTCGTTCACCGCGCGTGCCTTCGGATCCTCCAGCTCGGCCAGCTCGGCCATCACCCCGGCCAGCGTCGTCTCGGCCACCTCAGCCTCCCGCCCATCAGGTGCGAGATGCAGCCTACGACGGCCGGCTAGCCGGTGGGTGACGGCGGCTCGGGTGGGCTTCGGTGCGCGCGGACGGTGTCGGCGACGGCGACCCCGAGCAGGACCGCGGTGGCGGCGACGACAGCCGCCAGCGGCGGCGCCAGGAGCACCGGGGGCGCCAGCGCGAGCAGCACGAGGATTCCGATCGGCCGGTCCCGGGACAGCCGGGCGAAGACGGCGTACTCGAAGGCGGCGCGACCGGCCAGGAACAGCGCGGGGCCGCCGAGGATGACGGCGACCCAGGCGCGTGGCGTGTGCCCGAGTGGGTGCGCGATGACGAGTTCGTCGCCCACGGCGGTGGCGACGATGCCGGCGACCCGCACGGCGCTCTAGCCGAAGGTGAAGGCGTACGCCTCGGCGCCGGGCTCGAGGAACGTGATCTCCAGGGTCCGTTCCCGGACCGTGTCCCGCTGGCGGACGAGCTGGTACAGCCGGCCCTCGCGGAGCAGGCCGTTGCCGTCCTCGTCCACGTCGTCGCCGTGTGCCGGGCCCGGTGCCGCGCCGTCCAGGAGCAGGCGGAAGGGGATCGGGTCCCGCGTGCCGGGCGACAGCACGAGATGCGCGTCGCGGGCCTGGAACCGGACGGCGAGGGTGCCGCCGGCCCGGTCGAGCACGACGTTCTCCGAGCCGATCGTCCACTCGCCGCCGAGCGCCCAGTGGTCCGGGGGCAGGCCCGCGGGGAGGTCGTAGGCCTGCGTGGCGTCGTACGTGGCCTGGTCCGGTGCCGCGAACTGCTCGGAGCGCGCGTAACCGAGATACGTCTCGGGCGTGCGCAGGTGGTCCCAGTCGGCGTCGGCCTCCACACCGCGCCCCTCCACCGGGACGAGGTCGCGGTCGACGCCGAGCAGCCGCTGGATGACGCGCTCGGACTGCTCGTAGCGGCCCTCGCCGAAGTGGCGGTCGCGGATCGTGCCGTCCGCGTCGACGAAGTAGAGCGCGGGCCAGTAGTGGTTGTCGAACGCGCTCCAGACGGCGTAGTCGTTGTCGGCCGCGACCGGGTAGTCGATGCCCCGCGCCCGGACCGCCCGGCGCACCCCGTCGATGTCGTGCTCGAACGCGAACTCCGGCGTGTGCACGCCGATGACGACGAGGCCGTCGTCCCGGTAGGCCTGCGACCACGCCCGGACGTACGGCTCCTGGCGCAGCCAGTTGATGCAGGTCAGCGTCCAGAAGTTCACCACGACCGGGCGCCCGCGCAGCTCGGCGGGACCGAGTGGCCCGGAGTTGAGCCACTCGGTCGCCCCGTCGAGCGCGGTCAGGTGCAGTCGCTCGAAGACGGCCATCTAGCGCAGCGACCGGAACGCGGTGCGGAGCTCGTCGCACAGCAGTTGCGGCTGCTCCCACGCCGCGAAGTGCCCGCCCCGGTCGAGCGTGTTGTAGTGGATGAGGTTCGGATAGGCCTGCTCGGCCCAGCTCCGCGGCGCCTGGTAGAGCTCGTCGGGGAAGACGCTGACGGCGGCCGGGACGGAGACGTCCTTGGCGCCGAGGAAGGAGAACTTGTTCTCCCAGTAGAGGCGCGCGGCGGAGACGCCCGTGTTGGTCAGCCAGGTGAGCGTGATGTTGTCGAGGATGTCGTCACGGGTGAGGCCGCCGGGTTGCCCGGCGAAGGCCCGGCAGATCAGCTCCAGGCTGGCCGCGTCGTGGTCGCACATGAAGGTCGCCAGCGCGACGGGCGAGTCCGCGAGTCCGATCAGTGTCTCGGGGCGGGTGGCCATGATCAGTGCGTAGGCGGAATGCTTCCAGAAGAAGTCCTGCTGCTCGCAGGCCCGCCTCTCCTCCTCGGAGAGGTTGGCCGGCAGCTTGGAGAGCGCGCCGTTGATTCCGGTGATGTCGGACTGGACCAGCGCGTCGATCTCGAACGGAACCGTGCTCGGCATGTTGGTGTGGATGCCGGCGAGTTCCGGCGGCGCCTGCACGCCCATGAGGTTGGTGATCAGTGCGCCCCAGTCGCCGCCCTGCGCCACGAACCGGTTGTAGCCGAGACGTTTCATCAGCTCGGTCCAGGCGCTGGCGATGTGTTCCGGCCCCCAGCCGGGTTCGGTCGGCTTGCCCGAGAAGCCGTAGCCGGGCATCGACGGGATCACCACGTGGAAGGCGTCCGACGCGGACCCGCCGTGCGCCGTGGGATCGGTGAGCGGCTCGATGATCTTCAGCTGCTCGATGATCGAGCCGGGCCAGCCGTGCGTGACGATGAGCGGCAGCGCGTCCTCGTGCTTGGACCGGACGTGGATGAAGTGGATGTCCAGACCGTCGATCTCGGTGATGAAGTTCGGCAGGGAGTTCAACCTCGCCTCGACCTTGCGCCAGTCGTACTCCTTCTCCCAGTAGCGGGCGAGGGCCTGGCTGGTCTCCAGCGGCACGCCCTGCGACTGGTCGTTGACAAGTTGCTTCTCGGGCCAGCGGGTGGCCGCGATGCGCTGCCGCAGCGCCTGGAGGTCCGCCTCGGGGATCTCCACCGTGAACGGCCGGATGTCGGTGGCGCGGGCCAGCGTCTGGGTCTTGACGGCCACGTGGGTCTCCTTCTCCTCGGGCTTGTCTCCGCGTGCGGTCAGCTCTGGTTCTCTCCCCGGCGGGGCAGCTTCCAGTCGGGTCGGGGGAAGTGGCAGGTGTAGCCGCCGGGATGCTTCTCCAGGTAGTCCTGGTGTTCCGGCTCGGCCTCCCAGAAGGGGCCGGCCGGGGTGACCTCGGTGACGACCTTGCCCGGCCACAGGCCGGAGGCGTCGACGTCGGCGATCGTGTCCTCGGCGACCTTCCGCTGCTGGTCGTCGCGGTAGAAGATGGCGGACCGGTAGCTGCTGCCGACGTCGCCGCCCTGCCGGTTCTTCGTGGTCGGGTCGTGGACCTGGAAGAAGAACTCGAGCAGGTCCCGGTACGAGAGCTTGCTCGGGTCGTAGGCGATCTCGATCGCCTCGGCGTGGCCCTCGTGGTTGTAGTACGTCGCGTTGGGCACGTCCCCGCCGGTGTATCCGACCCGGGTGGAGACCACGCCGGGGCGTTTCCGGATGAGGTCCTGCATCCCCCAGAAACAGCCGCCGGCCAGGACGGCCTTCTCAGTCGTGTCGGTCATCGCTTCGCCCCCCGTCCGGGTGCTCGAACAATGCGCGGTACTCGCCGTACCCTTCCCGCTCCAGGTCGTCGCGCCGGATGAACCGGAGCGCGGCGGAGTTCATGCAGTAGCGCAGCCCGCCGGTCGCCAGCGGGCCGTC
Organism: Micromonospora sp. NPDC005305; assembly: GCF_040607315.1. Lineage (NCBI taxonomy): Bacteria > Bacillati > Actinomycetota > Actinomycetes > Micromonosporales > Micromonosporaceae > Micromonospora > Micromonospora sp. NPDC005305. The sequence goes on from NZ_JBEXGL010000012.1 coordinate 120,100, forward strand.
GTCGAACACGTGCCCGAGGTGACTGTCCCCGTGCGCCGACCGCACCTCGGTGCGGACCATGCCGAGGGTGGAGTCCCGCACCTCGACCACGTTCCTCGGCTCGATCGGCCGGGTGAAGGAGGGCCAGCCGGTGCCGCTGTCGTATTTGTCGGCGGACGCGAACAGTGGTTCGCCGGACACGACGTCGACGTAGATGCCCTGCTCCTTGCTGTCCCAGTACGGGTTGGCGAAGGGCGGCTCGGTCCCGCCCTCCTGGGTGACCCGGTACTGCTCGGGCGACAACCGGGACACTGCCTCAGGGTTCTTCCGGTACTCGTGTGACACCGTCGTTCCTCTCGGCTGGGTCGTCGGCAAGGAAGGCCGGTTCAACGGGCTGCACACGCAGCGCGAGTGGCTACCCGGCCTGCCGTCGACTAACCCCGCACGCGGTCCGGAGGAATCACCGCCGCTGCCGGGACTCGGCCTCGGTCTCGAGCATGCTGTTCAGCGCCAGCGCCGTGTTGATCAGAGCGAGGTGGCTGAAGGCCTGCGGGTAGTTCCCGATCTGCTCACCGGTCGCGGCGATCTCCTCGGCGTACAGGCCGAGGTGGTTGCTGAAGGTGAACATCTTCTCGAAGGTGAGCCGGGCGTCGTCGAGGCGACCGGAGCGGGCCAGCGCCTCGGCGTACCAGAAGGTGCACATGTTGAAGGTGCCCTCATGGCCGGGGAGACCGTCGGGGGAGTGGACCGGGTCGTACCGGTGGACCAGGCTGTCGGAGACCAGCTCCCGCTCGATGGCCTCGAGGGTGCGGCACCACATCGGATCCGACGGCGTCACGAAACCGACCGCCGGCATGGAGAGCAGCGCGGCGTCCAGGACGTTCTCGCCGTAGGCCTGGACGAAGGACCCGCGGCCCCGGTGATAGCCGCGCGCCATCACCTGGTCGTAGATCAGGTTGCGCTGGCTGGTCCAGCAGCCGACGTCCCCGGGGCGGCCGTGCCGATTGGCGAGCCGGATGGCCCGGTCCAGGGCCACCCAGGACATCACCCGGCCGAAGGTGTAGTCCCGGGGGTGGTGCCGGCTCTCCCAGATGCCGGCGTCCGGCTGGTCCCAGTTGTGGCACAGCCAGTCGACGAGCCGGACGGTGCTCTTCCACACCTGGTGGGAGACCCGGATGCCCTGTTCGTCGGCGACGTGCATGGCGTAGAGCGCCTCGCCGTGGATGTCGAGCTGGAGCTGGTCGGCGGCGCCGTTGCCGATCCGGACGGGCCGGGAGCCGCGGTATCCCTCCAGGTGGTCGAGTATCTCCTCGTGCAGGTCGGACGACCCGTCGACCCGGTACATGATCTTCAGCGGGGCCTGGTGGTCGCCGGCCTCACGGATCCGCTCGTCGAGCCAGTCCATGTAGCGGCTGACCTCCTCGGTGAAGCCGAGGCCGAGCAGCGCGTGCACGGAGAAGGACGTGTCCCGGACCCAGGTGTAGCGGTAGTCCCAGTTGCGGGTGCCGCCGACCAGTTCGGGCAGGGCGGCCGTCGGCGCGGCGATCATCGCCCCGGTGGGCGCGTATGTCATCAGCTTCAACGTGATGGCCGACCGCTCGACCATCTCCCGCCACCGGCCGGTGTACCGGGACCGTTCGACCCACCGTCGCCAGTAGTCCCGGGTCCACTCGAACATCCCCTGCACCTCTTCGAGCGGGACGGCCCGAGGTTCCATGTCCGAGTTCGTCTCCAGCACCACCCCGCCGGTGTCGCCCTGGTTCAGGGTGCCGAACCCGATCAGGTCGCCGTCCCCCAGGTGCATGTCCTCCTTGGCGATGAGGCGGCGGATCGGTTGCACCGGGTTGAAGGTGAGCGATGCGGACGAGCCGCGGAAGACGAACCCGTTGCGGTGTCGCTCCAGTCGGGGCTGCTCGCGGCCGTAGTCGAACCGGGGCCGGCACTCCAGCCGGAACCGCATGCTGCCCCGGACCATGGTGACCATGCGCACCAGGCGGTGCACGTCGGTGACCCGCTCGCCGGTGACGGGCATGAAGTCCTGGACCTCGGCGACCCCGTCCGCGCTGATGAACCGCGTGATCAGGATCGGGGTACCGGGCAGGTAGAGCTGTTTGGTGACGTAGGTGGTCTCGTGGGGGGCGATCCGGAAGAAGCCGCCGCGCTCCCGGTCGAGAATGCTGGCGAAGATGCTGGGGGAGTCGAAGCGGGGTGCGCAGAACCAGTCGATCGTCCCGTCGCAGGTCACCAGGGCGGCGGTTTGAAGATCACCGATGAGCCCGTGATCCTCGATCGGCGGATACTCGCTCACGTCGCCCCCCGTCTCGACTGCACCCTCCCGCAGTAACCTAAAGGGCAATATTGTCCATGTAAGTCGTATTCGTGAACGCCACCCCTCCGCGTGCTCAGCCCCGCCGGCGCGCCTCGACCGCCCGGCGGGTCTCCTCGCCGACCAGGTCGCCGTTGATCGCGGCGGCCGCCAGCGCGCCCGCCGCCGCTGCCGCGCCGACCTGCGCGGCCGGGTCGGTCACATTGCCCGCGACCCACACCCCGGGCACCTCGGTACGCCCCGTCGGGTCGGCGGGGACGTGCTCGCCGGCCCCGGACGGATGCTCCACCGCCCGCAACCCGAGCGCCGCCAGGAACCCGGCCCGCGCCACCATCCGGGGGCCGGCGACCAGCACCTCGCGCGCGACCAGCCGGCCGTCGCGCAGGCGTACCCCGACCAGCCGGTCCTCCACGACCTCCACCGACGCGACCTCGCCCTCGACCACGGCGACGCACCGGGCGGCCAGCTGTTCGGCCTGCTCGTCACCGAGCGGCGGCGCGGTGTGGTGGAGGAGGACGACGTCGTCGCTCCACTGGCGGAACAGCAGCGCCTGGTGCACCGACAGCGGTCCGGTGGCCAGCACCCCGATCGGGCGGTCGCGCACCTCCCACCCGTGGCAGTACGGGCAGTGCACGAGGTCCCGGCCCCACCGCTCGCGCAGCCCCGGCAGCTCGGGCAGTTCGTCGACCAGGCCGGTGGCCACCAGCAGCCGGCGTGCCCGGACCCGGCGGCCGTCGGCCAGCGCCACCGCGAACCCGTCCCCGTCGCGGGCCACCGTGTCGACCTGGCCGTCCAGCAGGTGCCCGCCGTACCGGCGCACCTCGTCCCGGCCGCGCGCCAGCAGCTCGGCCGGGGGCATGCCGTCACGGGCCAGCAGCCCGTGCACCCCGTCGGCCGGGGCGTTGCGCGGGCTGCCCCCGTCGATCACCAGAACCGACCGGCGCGCCCGGGCCAGCATCAGCGCCCCGCTCAACCCGGCGGCGCCGCCGCCGATCACCACCACCTCGTAGCCCTCGGTCATCCTGACCACCTCCCACGGCCACGATGCGGCGGCGCTGGCCGTATCCGCAAACTTTGTTGCTGATCTGGCAAACTAGGCGGATGGACGACGACCTCGACCGGGCGCTCGACGCGGTGGGCCCCCGGCTGCGCGCGCTGCGCCGCGAGCGGGAGACCACCCTGGCCGACCTGTCCGCCGCCACCGGCATCTCGGTGAGCACCCTGTCCCGGCTGGAGTCCGGCAGCCGCCGCCCCACCCTGGAACTGCTGCTGCCCCTCGCCCGGGCGCACGGTGTGACGCTCGACGAGCTGGTCGGCGCCCCGCCCACCGGCGACCCCCGCATCCACCTGCGGCCGGTCACCCGCCACGGCATGACCATGCTGCCGCTCACCCGCCGGGCCGGCGGAATCCAGGCGTACAAGCTGGTCATCCCGGCCGGCGGGCGCGCCGAGCCGACCCCGCAGACCCACGAGGGGTACGAGTGGGTCTACGTGCTCAACGGGCGGCTGCGGCTGGTCCTCGGCGAGCACGACCTGGTGCTGGCCCCCGGCGAGGCGGCCGAGTTCGACACCCGGGTGCCGCACTGGTTCGGCCGCGCCGACGACGAGGCAGTCGAGTTCCTCAGCCTCTTCGGCGCCCAGGGCGAACGCGCCCACCTCCGCGCCCGCCCCCGCGCCTGACTCCGGAAGATCTTGGTACGAAGCGGCCCCCACAGGGGCGCTTCCGTCCCAAGATCTCCGCGCTGGTCGGTATTGAGCTGTGCGTCATGGCGCGCCGGATGGTGCTCGACCGCCGCCGCTCGCCGCTCCGATATCGCGTTGCCGCAGTCGGACCGTCCAAGGTTGGCTGTCACCGTGACCGCCGTCGACGCGACAACGTGCTCGCCCAGGCGGTCTCCTGGCTGCGCGCCGAGCAGACCGGCGGGTGGACCGACACCGATCCGGGCGCCGTCGACGCCTCCGGCTCGCCGACGGGCGAGCCGCGCTACGACCCGGACGGCATCGACGCGCTGCTGCGCACCATCGCGGAGCACCAGGCGGCCTGGGAGGCGTGGTTCGCCCGGCACGGGGTCACCCCGCACCGCGTGCGGTACGAGGACCTGGCAGCCGACCCGAGCGGCGTGACCCGGGACGTCCTCGACGCGCTCGGGCTGCCGTCGGCGGGCGTGCCGGTCCGGCCCCGGCACGGGCGGCAGGCCGACGCGCTCAACGCCGAATGGATCGCCCGGCACCGGTCCCGGACGTGACCTTGACCACCCCCGCGCCGGGCTCCCGCTGAGGGGCAGGTCATCTGCCGCTGCCCGGCGGTTAGGGTGGGCCTCGCGAAGTCGCTTCCCCCGACCCGGGGCGCGGCTTCGTAGTGCTTCACGGGATCCGTGGAGCCCAGCCGTCCCGACGTTCTCCGGGCCAACCGCAACGGGACGGCTGCACCCCCACCGCCCGGCCGGCGTGACCGGCTGGGCCAACCCGGAACGGAGTAAGGCCACGCCATGAGCGTGTCTACGCAGGATCCTGCTGTCCCGGTCGAGCCGGCGGAACCCGCCGCGCAGAGCCGCCTCGACCGCTTCTTCGAGATCACCCGCCGAGGCTCGACCGTCCGGCGCGAGGTGCTCGCCGGGCTCACCACCTTCGCGACGATGGCCTACATCGTCGTCCTCAATCCGCTGATCATCGGCACGGCGCCGGACGCCGACGGCAGGACGCTGGGCATCCCGGCGGTCGCCGGGGTCACCGCCCTGGTCGCCGCGGTCATGACGATCATGATGGGCATCGTCGGCCGGGTGCCGTTCGCGGTGGCCACCGGCCTCGGGCTGAACGCCTTCGTGGCGTACGCGGTCGCGTCCCAGATGAGCTGGGCCGAGGCCATGGGCCTGGTCGTCATCGAGGGCCTGATCATCACCGTGCTGGTGCTGACCGGTTTCCGCAAGGCCGTCTTCCGGGCCATCCCCGCCGAGCTGAAGGCGGCCATCGCGGCCGGCATCGGCCTGTTCATCGCGCTGATCGGCTTCGTCGACGGCGGTCTGGTCCGGGCCGGCACCGGTGTGCCGCTGCAGCTCGGCTCGGGCAGCAACGGCACACTGCACGGCTGGCCCACGGTCGTCTTCGTGGTCGGCCTGCTGGTCACCGGCATCCTGGTCGCCCGCAAGGTGAAGGCCGGCGTCCTGATCGGCATCGTGACCACCACGGCCGTCGCGTTGATCGTCAACGCGTTCGCCAAGCCCGGCCCGGCCCTCGTGGACGGCAAGCCCAACCCGGACGGGTGGCGGCTCAACGTGCCGACCCTGCCGGACCCGCTGGTCCAGAAGCCCGACCTGCACCTGCTCGGCAACGTGTCGTTCGGCGCGTTCGCCCACGTCGGCCTGATGACCGCGCTGCTGCTGGTCTTCACCCTGGTGCTGGCCGACTTCTTCGACGTCATGGGCACCACGGTCGGCCTGGCCAAGCAGGCCAACCTGGCCACCGAGGACGGCACCGACATGCCGCGCCTCGGCAAGGTGCTCTTCGTCGACGGCGTCGCCGCGGTCGCCGGCGGCGCGGGCAGCGCGTCGTCGGCCACCACGTACGTCGAGTCCTCCTCGGGCATCGCGGACGGCGGGCGGACCGGCCTGACCAGCGTGGTCACCGGCCTGCTCTTCCTGGGCGCGCTGCTGCTCACCCCGCTGGTGTCGCTGGTGCCGAGCGAGGCCGCCGGCCCGGCGCTGGTGGTGGTCGGCGCGCTGATGATCCGCCAGGTGAAGGACATCGACTTCACCGACGTGGGCGTCGCCGTCCCGGCGTTCCTGACCATGACGCTCATGCCGTTCACCTACTCGATCACCAACGGCATCGGCGCCGGCTTCGTGAGCTGGGTGGCGATCCGTGTGGCCCAGGGCAGGGCTCGGCAGATCCACCCGCTGATGTGGGCGGTGGCCGCCGCGTTCGTGGTCTACTTCGGCATCAACCTGGTCAAGGCCGTCACCGGCGTCAGCTGACCGGTTCTCCGTCGCGCCCCCGTTGCCCGTTGGCCCGAGGTAACGGGGGCGCGGCGTATCCGGATCTTGGGTTAGAGTGCGGGGCGCGGACACGCGACCGTCGTGGGCGCAGGGGGATGAGGCCATGGATCGCCATGAGTTTCCCCTGCCATGCCTTTTTCCGGGTCGCGCGCGCTGACCGACCGCGACCCGGGTCACTCCACGACCTTGGAGAATCGCGTTGTCCAATCTTGACCTGACCACCGACCGCCTCGTGCTGCGCCCCTGGCCCGTCGAGGAGGCCGCCGCCGTCGTCGCCGGGGAGCGGCGCCCGCACTGGGCGGCGGACTTTCCGGCCGACGGCGAACGGGTGATCGGCGGGATCATCGCCGGCAACCCGGACCGGCCGCACGGCCACCGGCTCATCATCGAGCGGGAGACCGGCCTCACCGTGGGCGGCATCGGGCTGAAACTGCCGCCCACCGATGGTGCGGTCGAGTTCGGCTACGGCGTCGTCGAGTCCCGGCGCTGCCGGGGCTACGTCACCGAGGCGGTCCGCGCGCTGGTCGCGTACGCCCGCACCCTGCCCGGGGTGACGCAGGTCTTCGCCACCGTGGACCCGGCCAACGTGCCGTCGGTCCGGGTGCTGGAGAAGGCCGGCCTGCGCCGGGACGGCACCGTCGACAGTGACGAGGGGCTGCTGCACCGGTACGTCGCCGAGTAGCACCGAAGCGACCGGCCCGGCGGCGGGGGCGACCCGCCGCCGGGCCGGTCGTCGTTGAACCGGGCGTGAGTTACGCGGACGTCAACGGGGTGCGGCTCTGGTACGAGATGCACGGGACGGGCCGCCCGCTCGTCCTGCTCCACGGCGGGTACGGGTCGACGGAGATGTTCGCCCCGATCCTTCCCGACCTGACCACGCGCCGGCAGGTCGTCGCCGTCGACCTCCAGGGCCACGGCCGCACCGCCGACGTGGACCGGCCGCTGCGCTACGAGTCGATGGCCGACGACCTCGCCGCCCTGCTGCGGCACCTCGACCTGCCGCCGGCCGACGTGCTGGGCTACTCGCTCGGCGGCGGGGTGGCCCTGCGCGCCGCCGTCCAGCACCCGGCCCTGGTCCGCCGCCTCGTGCTGGTCTCCACGCCGTGCCGGCGGCAGGGCTGGTACCCGGAGGTGCTGGCCGCCATGGCCGCGCAGGACGAGCGAGTCGCCGAGCAGATGCGCGGCACCCCGCCGCACCAGCTTTACGCGCGGGTCGCGCCCCGCCCGCAGGACTGGCCGACGCTCTGGGCGAAGACCGGCGAGCTGCTGCGCCGCGAGTACGACTGGTCGGCCGAGGTGGCCGCCCTGCCCATGCCGGTGCTGCTGGTCTTCGCCGACGCCGACTCGATCCCGGTCCGCCACGTGGCCGAGTTCTTCGGGCTGCTCGGCGGCGGCCACCGGGACGCCGGCGGGGACGGCACCGACCGGCCCGCGTCCCGGTTGGCCGTGCTGCCCGGGCTGACCCACTACGACATCGTCGGCTCACCGGCCCTGCCCGCGGCGGTGCTGCCCTTCCTCACCCACGAGGTGCGCGCCCCCGGGTGATGCGGCGGGCGCGTCCCCGCCGGAGCAGCCGCCCGGCCAGCAGGCCGCCGACCACCAGCACCACGGCCCCCGCCGCCCACCAGAACCGGCCGCCCGGTCCCGCCGGTGGATCCGCCGCGCGGACCCGCCCGGCGCGGACCACCGCGTCCGCCACGTCGATGGCGAGCACCTGGTCCGGGGCGGTCAGCAGGGTGGTCGGCGCGGCGGCCCCCGGCGCGAGGCCCAGCACCCGGACCGTCCGCACGTTCCCGTACGCGGTCCGCTGGTCCATCTCCAGCGCGCGGTCAAAGGAGGTCGGGGAGTTCGGCTCGGGCCGGTACGCCACCACCACCGCGGTTCCGTCCGCCTGCCAGCCGAGCAGCCGGATCGTGGTGACGCCCGCGACGGCGGGCAGCGCCGGGGCGCCGAGATCCTTCCCGGTCGTGTCGACCCGCCGCAGCCGCCACCGCTCGGTGCCCGGGTCGTGGCTGACCAGCGCCAGCGTCCCGTCCGGCAGCCAGGCTCCCTTGCCGGCCAGCCCGCTCTCCGGCGGCAGCGGGAAGGAGGAGATGCTCCGCCCGTCGGCACTGGACACGAGCACCTTGTCGCCGACCTGGTAGGCCAGCCGGGACCCGTCGGCCGTGAACGCGACCGGGGTGCCGAAGACCGGCAGTTGCTCCACCTCCAGCAGGCGCACCGCCCGGCCGGTGTCGAGCCGCACCAGGCTGAGCGTGTTGGCGTAGGTGCTGCCCTCCGGGTTGGTCGGCGTGGTGTCCCGGACCACCAGCGCCGTCCCGTCGGGCGCCCACCCGGCCGGCTCGGTCAGCGTGCTGCCCTGCCTGGGGCTGGGCAGCCGCCGGACCGTCCCGTCCACCAGGTCGACCAGGTCGATCCCGCGGTGCTCGGGCGACCCGGCCGGCACGGCGATCCGCCGCCCGTCGGGGGAGAGCAGCACCTGCTCACCGGCTGGCGCCTCGAAGCCGACCGTCCAGGTCCGGTAGCGGTCGGCCTCGGCGGCGACGATGCCCACGGTGCCGTCCTCGTCGATCAACCCGGTGAGCCCGCGCGCCTGCCCGCTGAACACGACCGACGCCGGGCCGAGCCGGGGCCGGTCGGTGGCCCGCAGCGCGCCGAACCCCGGCAGCCCGATCCGGTCCGGCAGCGCCGGGCCGCCCACCCCGGCCGGGGCCGGCGCCGGCCGCCCGCCACCGCCCACCGCCAGCGGCACGAGCGCCACCAGCACCAGCACCGCCGCGACCGCCGCCGCCATGCGCCGGCGGGTGCGCCGCGCGGTCCGCACCGCCCGATCGTGCACCGGGTACGCGGGCACCTCGGCCGCCGCCTCCCGCAGCGCCTCCCGCAGCCGTACGCTCATCGCCCGCTCCTCTCCGGCGTGGCCTCCCACAGGTCGGGGATGAGCTGGCGGAGCCGGCGCACGGCGTCGTGCCCGTGCCGCTTCACCGTGCCCACCGAGCAGCCGAGCACCTCGGCCACCTGCGCCTCGGTCAGGTCCTCGTAGTAGCGGAGCACCACCACGGCCCGCTGCCGGCCGGTCAGCCGGCGCAGCGCGGCCACCACGCTGAGCCGCAGCGCCGTGTTCTCGGTGTGGTCGCCGCCGCCCCGCTCGACCGGCGTCGCGTCCAGCCGTTCCGCGAGCCGCCGCCGGCGCCACCACGAGACCTGCTGGTGGTACATGACCCGGCGCACGTACGCCTCCGGGTCCCCGTCGTGGATCCGCCGCCAGTGCCGGTACGTCCGGGCCAGCGCGCTCTGCAACAGGTCCTCGGCGTGCTGGTGGTCCCCGGTCAGCAGGTACGCGGTCCGCGACAGCGCGGGCGACCGCTGCACCACGAACTCGTGGAACGTCTCCGACATGCCCACCCCCTCGCCCTCTAGGAACGCCGCCCACCCGGCCGATGGTTGAGGCGGTCATTCGACCACGCCCCGCCGGTACGGCCCCCAGGCAACGAACCGTTCGAACAGATCCCGGGGCGTGGGCCCGTCGTCCGGGTTGAGCCGGAACAGGTCGTGGGTCGCCTCGTGGTAGAGCCCGGACAGGTAGACGGCCAGGTCGACCGGGTGATCCGCGTACTCGACCTTGAGCAGCAGCCGGGCCTGGGCGCACGGCCACGGCGACCCGCAGGCCCGGCACAGCCACAGCGGCCGGAGCGGCACATGCGGCGGCCGGCTCGGCGGGTAGGCGCGCGGCCGGTCCGGGTGCGGCCCGAGCCGGGGTACGGGAAACATGGCGCCCCTCATCACGACCTTCCTTGTCACGGAATCCGGGGTCGGGGCCGCCCCCTGCATCGGGGGACTCGGGGGCGACCCCACGGTGAGCCGGACGGGAGGCGGCCCACCGGTGACAGTCTGTTGAGGACGGCACTACGCTCGGAAGGAATCCGGCCGGTCTGGATAGCTGCTGAGCAGGGCCGGAACCCGGCGCGGGAGGCCGTGGGAGGCCGGGCGCGCAATTGGGCGGAGAAAGGGAGAGCATGGGCGGGTCGTGGTGGGACTTCATCGCCGGTGAGCTGCGACAGGCTCGCCTCCGAGCCGGCCTCAGCCAGGAGGACCTGGCCAAGCTGATCAATTACTCGGCATCCCACGTGTCCGGTGTGGAGACGGGTCAGCGCCCGCCGAAGTCCGACTTCCTCGCGGCGGTCGACCAGGCGATGGACACCGGTGGCATCTTCGCGCGGATGCTCCGCCGCGCCTCGGTGGTCGAGGGCACCCCGCCCTGGCTGCGGACGTGGATCGACAGTGAACGCGAGGCGACCTTGCTCCGCTGGTACGAGCCGGCCTACGTCCCCGGCATCCTCCAGACTGAGGCCTATGCGCGAATGACCTTGGCCGACAGCCTGCTGACGGAAGAGGAAACCGACCAGCGGGTCGTCTCGCGGTTGGGGCGGCAGGCCATCCTGACCCGGGCGCACCCGTGCCCACTCGTCGCCGTCCTTGATGTCATGGTGCTCCGTCGGCCGCTCCGGGGGCACGCATCCCTGATGGGCCAGCAGCTCGCCCATCTGGTGAAGATGGCCGAGCTGCCACACGTGCAGATCCTGGTGGTGCCCGAGGAAGCCGGGCTCTACCCTGCGTTGCAGGGCGGCTTCATCCTGGCCACCTTGAGCGACGGAACAGTGCTGGCCCATCTCGATCATCAGGTCCGCGCGCAGGTGGTCAACCACACCGACGACATTGCTAGCTTGCATCGGAAGTGGGAGGCCGTCCGTGGCGAAGCCCTGTCCCGCCGACAGTCTCTCGACCTGATCAAGGAGGCGGCGCGATCATGGATCTGACCGGTGCCCGGTGGCGCAAGTCGACCCGCTCGGGATCGAACGGCGGATCGTGCGTCGAGGTGGCCGACAACCTGCCCGGCCTCGTGGGCGTGCGGGACAGCAAGGACCCGTCCGGTCCCGTGCTCACCTTCACCCCGGAAACCTGGCGCGCCTTCGTCACCTTAGCGAAGCGGGCCTGACCTCGTTCGATCTGATTAAGGGAGGCGATGTGATCATGGACCTGACCGATGCCCGATGGCGTAAGTCGACCCGCTCGGGGTCGAATGGTGGCGCCTGCGTCGAGGTGGCCGACAACCTGCCGGGCGTGGTGGGTGTTCGGGACAGCAAGGACCCGGCTGGTCCCGTGCTCACGTTCACGCCGCAGATCTGGCGCGCCTTCGTGGCCTTCGCGAAGCGGGCCTGACTCGGGTCCAATCCTCAGTCCAGCCGGCGGGCGGGGGGCTGCTTGACCCTGACGCTGCGTCAACCCGTCATGCTGGCGGCATGGACAAGCCACCGCCGGCCGATGCGATACGCGCACGTGTTCGGCACCATCGTCCAGCGGCGCAAGTTCTCCTGAGCAGAGCAGGATCAGGATCATGCTGACGATCGGGCAACTGGCGTCGTACGCCGGTGTCACCGTGCGGGCGGTGCGGCACTACCACCAGATCGGCCTGCTGCCGGAGCCGGAGCGCGACGCCTCCGGCTACCGGCGGTACGGTGCGAGCGCCGTCGTCGCCCTCCTGAAGATCCGCGCCCTGGCCGACGCCGGGGTGCCACTCTCCGAGATCACCGCGCTGCTGCGGGCGGACGAGGCGCATTTCGCCGCGGCGATCCATCGCATCGACGGCCGCCTGTCCGACGAGATCAGCCGGCTGGAGACCAGCCGCAAGCAGATCGCCCAGCTGGCCGCCGGAAACAGTGGCGGCCTCCCGCCGGAGGTCCTCGCCTATCTCGACCGGCTCCGGGAGATCGGGGTGTCCGAGCGCGTCGTGGAGGCGGAGCGGGACGGGTGGATCCTGGTCGCGGCCCGCTGGCCGGAGCAGGTCCGCGCGTGGATGCCGTCCAAGTTCGCGCAGCTGGAGGACCCGCGGATGGTCCGGCTCTATCTGGTCCTGTCCACGCTGGTGGAGGGCGGCCCGCCCGGCGAAGGCCTGACCGAGGAGGCCGCCCACGGGCTCATGGAGGAGGCCGCCGACATCATGGCGGAGCTGTCCGAGGAGGCCTACGCCGCGGGCGAGACCGCCGGCCAGGGTGATCCGGCGGACGACCTGCCTTACGACCTGCTCGACGCGCTCGCCGACGAGGCCCATCCCGGGGCCCGGCTGATGCGCGATCTGATGCGCGAGCGGGGCTGGACGAGCTGGACCCGGCAGGAGAAGCTCCCGGAACGGACCTGAATCGGCCCTGATCGTCAGCCGAACCGGCGGGCGAGCCAGGGCAGCAGCGCGTCGCCCTGCAGACGCTGGAACGCCCGGACGGTCGGGATGCCCGGCGGGGGCGGCTGGCGGGCGCCGTCCAGGAAGAAGCCGGTGAACCCGGCCAGCACGCCGGTCAGGTCGGCCGGGTCCACCCCGGCGGCGAGCGGCAGGGCGGACAGCAGCGCCTCCGGGTCGTGACCGCCGTGCACCTGCACGTTGACCAGGACCAGCAGGCTGTCCAGCCAGGCCGGCCCGCGGCAGGCCCACGGCCAGTCGACCACGGTGACCGTGCCGTCCGGGCCGATGAGCAGGTTGTCGGCCCGGATGTCGAGGTGGCAGAGGGTCTCGCCGGCCAGTGCGGCCAGCCCCCGGTCGGCGGCCGCGCACAGCTCGGGCAGCCGGCTCCGCGCCCACGGGTCCAGGTCGGCCGGCGGGTCGTCGGCGAGCCGCCGCCAGCCGCCGAAGTCGTACGCGAGTTGGTCGGTCGCGGTGGTGACCACCGCGGCGGGGGCCGGGGTGAGCACCCCGGCCATCGCCTCCAGGGTGGACAGCACGGCGGCCAGCTCGCCGGCGTCCCACGGGGTGACCGGGTGGCGGCCCTCGACGTCGCTGAAGACCAGCGCGATCCAGTCGCCGTCGTCGTGGCTGCCGAGCAGCCGGGGCGCCGGCGCGGCCGGCGGCAGCGCGGCGGCGATCCGCGCCTCCGCCCGGTGCAGGGTGGGGCTGCGGTCGTTCTGCGCCGGGCTGACCGCCTTGACGAAGGCCCGCCGGCCACCGGCGGTGCGGATCCGGTCGGCGGTGCCGGGGGAGAAGCCGCCGTGCTGCGACTCCGTGGCCACCACCCGGTCGCCCAGGATCTCCTCGACGGCGGCGCGGACGGGCGCGGGCAGGTCGCTCCAGCGGATCCGGCTCTTCGTCAGGCTGGTCACCGCCCCACCGTGCGCGACCCCGCCCGGCCGCGGCAACCCGATTACCGCGGCCCGGCGGTGTAGCGGAGCATGACCAGGCCGCTGTCGAACGGCCGGGTCTCGGTCAGGGTGAACCGGGTCGGCGTGAAGCCCCGGTCGGCCAGCGGGATGCCGCTGCCGGCCAGGGTCGGGTGGAGCTTGACCACCAGCTCGTCGACCTCATCGAGGAGCTGGCCGGCGAGCTGCCCGCCGCCGCAGAGCCAGATGTCGCCGCCGGGTTGCCCCTTCAGCTCGCGGACCAAGGCCACCGGGTCGCCGGCGACGATCTCCACCTGCGGGTCGTCGGACGGGGGCAGCGAGCGGGAGAAGACGTACTGCTTGAGGTGCGCGTAGGGGCTGGTGACGCCGAGCTTCAGCGCCGGGTCGTAGGTGGCCCGGCCCATGAGCAGGGTGTCGAAGCGGCCGGTCGGCGGCGAGGCGATGCCGAACTGGGCGTGGGTGAAGGTGGGGAAGGTCTGGGGCCACTCGGCGGTCAGATGGGCCGCCACGTCGGGCTCCAGCGGGAGGAAGTCGTAGGACCCGTCGGGGGCGGCGATGAAGCCGTCGAGGGTGCTGGCGACGTAGTACACGAGCTTGCGCAAACCGACTCCGATGTCCGGGAGCAACCACGACGGCTGTCGTGGTCGAGGAAGAATGTACAACACCTGTCGTGGTTATTGCTAGGGTGCTGCCATGGTCAGAAATCCGGAACGCCGTACCCTGCTCGCCGACGCCGGGTTGCGGGTGCTCGCCGCGGCCGGCGCGCGCGGGCTGACCCACCGGGCGGTGGACGCCGAGGCGGGCGTGCCCACCGGCACCGCCTCCAACTACTTCCCGTCCCGGGCGGCGCTGCTCGCCGGGCTGGCCGAACGGATCTTCGACCGGATGGCGCCCGACCCGGCGGTGCTGGCCGACCTCGGCGGGCGTGAGCCCTCGCTCGCCCTGGTCACCGACTACCTGCGCTACATCGTCGAGCGCACCACCCGCGAGCCCGACCTCACCCGGGCCCTGTTCGAGCTGCGGCTGGAGGCATCCCGGCGCCCCGAGCTGCGGGCCGCGCTCGGCGACGTCCTGCGCCGGGGGTACGCCGACGACGTCGCCTTCCACGTCGCCGCCGGGCTGCCCGGCGGCGCCTTCGAGATCGCCCTGCTGCACTACGCCGTCGACGGGCTCCTGCTCGACCTGCTCACCACCTCGATCGACGCCGGGTTCGACGCCGACCAGGTGGTGTCCGCCCTGGTCTCTCGTCTGGTCGGTGGGGCCGGGCGCCTGACCTGATCCGCGCCCCAGGTTGCCGCACCGGTTCCCGGCCGACCGGGCCGATCGAGGAACGGGGCGTTCGAGCTACCCGGCGTCGTGCGAGGGCTCGGCGGTGCGCGTCCCGGCCGACGGCCCTCGCAGGTGCCGGGCCAGCTCGTCGTTGCGGCGGAGCGCCGCACCGAGGGCCCGCAGAGCCATGTAGAGCGGCATGGAAGCGCCGGCCGCCACGTCCTCGGGCAGGCAGTCCAGCGAGTCCGGGTCACGGCGCAGCCGTTCCAGGTCGATCGGGCAGTCGACGGTCAGGCGTTGGACGTACGGCGTCTCCACCAGCCGCACGTCGGTGCCGTGGAGATCGTCCGAGGAGACGTCGAGCATGGTCAGGCCCACGTACTCGGGCTTGGCGCCCCGGTTGAGCCACCGGAAGTAACCCAGCACCCAGGTCCGTCCGAGCTGGTGCGGGGCGAGATGGCTCTCCTCCATCAGCTCCCGGCGCATGGCGGCGGCCAGGAAGTCGACGAAGGATTCCCCCGCGGGTCGGTCATGCACATCGATCAGGTCCACCGAGCCCGAGCCCGCCGGCGCGGCGAGCCCACCGCCGCTCACCGTGGCCTTGGGCTGCTGCCAGCCCAGCACGAGCTTCCGGTCCTTGGTCACCGCGAGCGTGGAGACGCCGATGACGTTCGCCAGCCTGCTCTCGGTGAGCGTCAACAGCCGCCCGTCCTCCGCGTAGGGCAACCGGCTGCCGTCCAGGTGGACCGCACCGGTCCGGCGATCCACCACCCGCCACCCGACGAGGTAGTTGGAGCAGATCAGGGAGTAGTAGTCGGTGCCGCTCAACCGGACCTCGCCGCTGCGCAGCAGCTCCGGCGTCAATTCGTCGTCCTGGCGTATCAGCCGCCCGTTGAACATCGTTCCGCGGCGGACCCGGGCGGCCAGGATCGCTCCGGTGTGGGCGGCCACCCGCTTCGGCAACACGTGGCGGTCGGCCGACCAGAGATAGCCCGCGTCCGCGTCGCGCAGGGCCTCGTCCACGTCGGGCCTGCACCACGCCACCTCGCCCGGGTCGGTGGGGAGCTGGACCAGGCCGGCCGGGGCCACCACCGGCGGCGCGGGTGGTGTTCGGCTCCGCACGAGCGCCACACTGCCCCGGCGCAGGGCCGCCCACTCCGGTGCCAGCAGGATCACGGACAGCAGCACCCCGGCCAGCCCGGCCAGCAACGCCGGCACCGATCCGAGCGGAGTCGACACCAGCCCCGCCAGGCCGAGCAGGAAACTGACCACGGCCGCGTACCAGGTCCACCGGCGCGGGGCCAGCGCGAGCCGCAGCTGCCACCGACTACGGACCCCCACCAGCAGCAACCAGAGTCGCGCCTGGCGCAGCCTGGAGGCCGACAGCCTTGCCATCCCCGCACTCCTGTTCCCGCCGCGAACCCCCGCCGCGGGCGCAAAGGCTAGCGGAGAACTTCCCGACCGGCTGTCCGGTTTCAGCATGGGGCCGCCCCAGGCATGCACCGCAGTCCACGGGGAACGCGGGCCGGGACGCACCTGGGGAGGAGCGACGATGACGGATGGCGCCGGACTGACCATCGGTGTGCTCGGCTCGTACGGCGGTCGCAACCTCGGCGACGAGGCGATCCTCACGGGCCTCCTGGCCGACCTGCGCCAGCAGGAGCCGAACGCCCGGATCATCGTCTTCTCCCGGAACCCGGCGCACACCGCCCTGGAGCACCCGGACGTGGAGGCGGTGCCCTGGGAGGGCGTCAGCCGGGTCGACTCGGCGGCGATCCTGGCCGAGCTCGACCTGCTCGTCCTCGGCGGCGGCGGGATCCTCTACGACAAGGAGGCCCGGCGCTACCTGCGGGTGGTCCGGGTCGCCCAGGAGCGCGGCCTGCCGCTGCTGACGTACGCGGTCGGGGTCGGCCCGCTCAGCGAAGGGGTGGACACCGGGATGGTGCGGGAGACCCTGGGCCAGGCCACCGAGGTGACCGTGCGGGACCAGGAGTCCCGCATGGTGCTGGAGGAGGCCGGGCTGCTGAACCCGATCACCGTCACCGCCGACCCGGCGTTCCTGCTCAAGCCGGAGGAGTTCCCGGTGAGCTGGCTGCGCGAGGAGGGCGTACCGGCCGGCAAGCAGCTGGTCGGGCTGAGCGTCCGGGAGCCGGGCCGGGCGGCGGAACGCCTCGACGTCGACGGCTACCACCGCCTGCTCGCGCAGATCGGCGACTTCCTGGTGCACCGGATCGACGCGTACGTGCTCTTCGTGCCGATGGAACGCGACGACATCCGGCACTCGCACGGGGTGATGTCGCACATGATCGCCGCCGAGCGGGGGCGGATCCTGCACAACGACTACTCGCCCCGGCAGGTGCTGGGCCTCATGAAGCACTTCGATCTGGCGGTCGGCATGCGCCTGCACTTCCTGATCTTCGCGGCCATGATGGGCACCCCGTTCCTGCCCCTGCCGTACGCCGGAAAGGTCTTCGACCTGGCCCAGCGGCTCGGGATGCCGGCGCTGCGCGGCGTGGAGCGTGAGGTGGAGGGCCCGTTGCTGGCCGAGGTGGACCGGTTGTGGGACGAGCGCGAGGCGCGGGCCGACGAGACCGCCCGGCGGGTGGCCGCCGTGTGCGAGCAGGCCCACGCCACCTCGCAGGTCACCCGCGGCGTGCTGGAGAGCCTCCGGTCCCGGACGTTCACCCGGGTCACGGCCTGAGCCGTCAGGCAGCCGGCCCCCGGAAGCTGTAGACCCACGTGCCGTCCTGCTTGTCGTCCGACTGCAGCTCGTAGATCTGGGCGTGCGCCAGCCCCTCCGGCCCGACGTGGTGGTGGGTCAGCGGCGGGCGGCCGTTGCTGTCCAGCTCGACGGTGACCACCTCGCCATCGGCCGTGCCGCCCATCAGGGGGATCTGCACCGTGGATGCCATGCGCCCATCCTGCCCCGCGGATCGCCGGCCCGCAGCGGGATGAGGGGCAGCGCGCCGGCGGGCCGGGCGACTAGGTTCCGGGGATGGCGGAACCGACGATCGACCCCACCCTCGGTCCGGTCCTCGCCCGCACGGGCGACGAACGGGCGATCCTCGAATCGTTCCTCGACTTCCACCGGGCCACGGTGCTGCGCAAGGCGCGCGGCCTCACCGACGCCGAGGCGGCCCGCCGCCTGGTGCCCTCCCGCACCACCCTCGCCGGGCTGCTCAAACACCTCGCCCTGGTGGAGCGGAACTGGCTGCCCTGCCTCTTCGCCCCCGAGCCGGGCGACGTCTACCTGACCAGCGAGGCCGACGCCGAGGCCAGCTTCGCGCTCGACCCGGGCGAGACGGTGGACGGGCTGGCCGACGCCTACCGGGCCGCCTGCGCCCGGTCCCGCGCCGTGGCCGCCCGGTTCGACCTCGACCACGTGGTGCCGCACCCGCAGCTCGGCGAGGTGTCGCTCCGCTGGGTGCTCGTGCACCTCGTCGAGGAGACCGCCCGGCACGCCGGCCACGCCGACATCCTGCGCGAGCTGACCGACGGCGAGACCGGGGCGATCTGACCGGGCTCAGTCCCGGGGCAGCAGGCCGGCCGGATACTCCATGCCGTCGTGGGTGCAGGCGGCCGCGGCCACCCGGGCGGCGTAACGGGCCGCGTCGAGCGGGCCGGCGCCGCGCAGCCGGGCCGCGACCACGCCGGCGGCGAACGCGTCGCCCGCGCCGTTGGTGTCGACCACGGCTGCCGGTGGGGTGGTCGCGGGCACGTGCACCGGCGGCGTGTCCGGGCCGTGCAGGGTCGCGCCGGCCGCCCCGCCGGTCACCAGCACCGTCCGCGGCGCCAGCCCGGCCGCCACCTTGCCGGCCCGGTCGCCCAGCCGCACGTCGCTGAGGAAGACCAGGTCGGCCGCGTCGGCGAAGGGCCGGTGGTAGTCGTTCTCACCGTCCCAGTCGTGCAGGTCGGTGGAGAGGGACACCCCGGCGCCGAGGGCGGCCCGCACGGCCGGCAGCGCGTCCCGGGCCCAGTCCATGATCGACACGTGCACGTGCGCCGCCCCGCGCACCAGCCCGGCCAGCTCCGCCTCGCCGAACGGCGCCGGACCGGACCACGGGCGCGGGTCGTAGAGCGACATCCGCCGGCCGGCCGGGTCGACCAGGTTCACCGACCGGCGGGTGCCGGCCGGGGCGTGGGCCAGCACGGCGCGTACCGAGGTGCGGGCCAGCGCCGCCCGGACCACGTCGCCGGCCGGGTCGGCGCCGAGCACGTCGACCAGGGCCACCCGCAGGCCGAGCGCGTGCGCGGCCAGCGCCACCCCGGCCCCGGTGTTGCCGACCCGCAACTCGATCGGGGGCACCGCCAGCGAGTCGGCGGCCGGCAGCGGCAGGGCGGGCACCTGGGCACGGATGTCCACGCCCAACCCGCCGATCACGAGCAGATCGACCATGGCGCCGACAGTAGTCCGCGCCGGCCGCCTATCCTGGCCCCGGGCGTCGTCGAGGGGGAGTGCGTGCTGGTCATCCACGGGTTGTGGCTGTCCGGGCGCGGGCTCGCCGTCTGGGCCGAGGACAGCACCCGTCCGGCCCGCGCGCCCCGCCGGCCGGGCCGCGCCCCGCGCGAGCGGCCGCACCCCTTCGCCGCCGACCACGCCACCCTGGCCGCGGCGCTCGGCGGCCCGCCGGGCGCGCCGGCCGCCGTGCTGCTCGACCTGCCCACCCGGGCCGGCTCGCCGCTGGACTCACCCGAGCTGGTCCGGACCGCCGCCGGGGACCCGGTCCGCGGCCCGGTCACCCGCGCGGGCTGGCGGGTCCCCGCCCTGGTGTACGCCCCGGACGCCGCGTTCGCCCTGCTCCGGGCGCTGGAACCGGGGGAGGCGGTGGCCGGGGCGAGCCTGCGCCACCTGGCCGAACTGGCCGACTTCGCCGCCGACCTGGTCACCCGCGGCCGGCTGCTGCCGTGCGTCGCCGGTCCCGCTCCCGGCGTCGACGCCACTCGCGCCGATGGTGGGCCGCGGGGCCTGCGGGTCGTCGACGACTCGGACGTGGTGATCGCCGCCGCTGTCTGGCGTCCGCTGCTCACCGGCACGGACGCGGCCTGGGCCCGCTCGCTGGCCCTCGCCCTGCCCCCGGCCGCCCGCGCCGCCCGCGAGTGGCACCCCGTCGCCCCCGCTCCGGGTGCAGCTGTTGTCGCCGGGGCGACAACAGACGCACCCACCGAAGCGGGCCCCGGCCGTGTGCCGGTGGTGGGCGGGGCCGGGCCGGGCCGGGCGGCCGCGGTGGGCGGTGCGGAGCCGGGCGGCGTGACCGTGGTGGGTGACGTCGAGCTGGGGGACCTGGTGGCCGGGGCGTTGGACGGGCTGGTGGACGCCGCCGCCCGGGCGGCACTGGCCGACACCCGGTTGCCCCGCGGCATGCGCCCCGGCGGGCCGGTGCCGCCCTGGCTGGCCGCGCTCACCGGCCCGGAGCCTGCGTTCGCCGCCGAGCCCGCCGCCCTGGACACCCTCCGGGCCGAGCTGGACGCCTGGCAGCGCGACGCCGCCGGCGGCCCGGTTCGGGCCGCGTTCCGCCTCGTCGAGCCGGCCGCCGACCCGGTGGCCGAACTGGCCGAGGGCGGCGCCTGGCGGGTCGAGTTCGGCCTGCACCCGACCGACGAGCCGGGGCTGGTGGTCGACGCCGCGCACATCTGGCAGCGGCCGGCGCCCGCGCTCGCCGCCCGTGGCGTCGACCCGCAGGAGACCCTGCTGGCCGAGCTGGGCCGGGCCAGCCGGCTCTGGCCCGAGCTGGACGCCGCGCTGCGCACCGCCGCGCCGGAGGGGATGGAGCTGGACGCCGACGGCGCGCACCGGTTCCTCCGGGAGGGGGCGCCCGTGCTGCACGCGGCGGGCTTCGGGGTGCTGCTGCCCTCCTGGTGGCGGCGTTCCTCCTCCCGCCTCGGGGCGCGGCTGCGGGCGCGCAGCCGGACCGCGCCCGGCACGGTGGCCGTCGCCGCCGGCGGGCTCGGGATGGACGCCCTGGTCGACTACCGCTGGGAGGTGGCCCTCGGCGACCAGCCGCTGACCGCCGAGGAGCTGGCCTCGCTGGCCGAGCTGAAGTCGCCGCTGGTGCGGCTGCGCGGTCGCTGGGTCGAGCTGGATCCGCAGCGGCTGGAGGCCGGGCTGCGGCTGCTCCGCTCCTCGGGCGAGCTGACCGTGGCCGACCTGCTGCGGATGGGGCTGGCCGGGGCCGACCGCCCCGGCGAGCTGCCGGTGCTGGAGGTGGCCGCGGACGGCGCGCTGGGCGAGCTGCTGGCCGGGGAGGCGGAGCGGCGGCTCAGCCCGGCCGACCCGCCGCCCGGGTTCGCCGGGACGCTGCGGCCGTACCAGCGGCGGGGGCTGGCCTGGCTGGCCTTCCTCCAGTCGCTCGGGCTGGGCGGGATCCTCGCCGACGACATGGGGCTGGGCAAGACCGTGCAGTTGCTCGCGCTGCTCGCCGGTGACCCTTCGGAGGCCGGGCCCACGCTGCTGGTCTGTCCGATGTCGCTGGTCGGCAACTGGCAGCGGGAGGCGGCCAGGTTCGCCCCGGAACTGCGGGTCCACGTGCACCACGGCGCCGAACGGGCCCGGGGCGAGTCGTTCGCCGCCGCCGTGCACGCCGCCGACCTGGTGCTGACCACCTACTCGGTGGCCGCGCGGGACGCGTACGAGCTGGCCGGGATCGACTGGCACCGGGTGGTGGTCGATGAGGCGCAGGCGATCAAGAACGCCTCCACCCGGCAGGCCGAGGCGGTGCGGTCGCTGCCCGCGCGGCACCGCGTCGCGGTCACCGGCACGCCGGTGGAGAACCGGCTGGCCGACCTCTGGTCGATCATGCAGTTCGCCAACCCGGGCCTGCTCGGGCCGGCCGCCACCTTCAAGAAGACGTTCGCCGAGCCGATCGAGCGGCACGGCGACGCCGAGGCGGCCGAGCGGTTGCGCCGGATCACCGGCCCGTTCGTGCTGCGCCGGCTCAAGACCGATCCGTCGATCATCACGGACCTGCCGGAGAAGCTGGAGATGGAGGTGCTCTGCAACCTCACCGCCGAGCAGGCGGCGCTCTACCGGGCCGTCGTCGACGACATGATGGCGAAGATCGAGTCCAGCGACGGCATCGAACGGCGCGGGCTGGTGCTGGCCACCATGACCCGGCTCAAGCAGGTCTGCAACCACCCCGCCCAGCTGCTGCACGACGGCTCCGCCCTGCCCGGCCGCTCCGGCAAGCTGGAACGGCTGGAGGAGATCGTCGACGAGGTGCTGGCGGCGGGGGAGCGGGCCCTGCTCTTCACCCAGTACGCCGAGTTCGGCGGGATGCTGCGCGGTCACCTGTCGGCGCGTACGGGCCGGGAGGTGCTGCTCCTGCACGGTGGGGTGGGCAAGGCGGAACGGGACGCCATGGTGACCCGCTTCCAGTCCCCGGCGGGCCCGCCGCTCTTCGTGCTCTCCCTGAAGGCCGGCGGCACCGGGCTCACCCTCACCGCGGCGAACCACGTGGTGCACGTGGACCGTTGGTGGAACCCGGCCGTCGAGGACCAGGCCACCGACCGGGCGTTCCGGATCGGCCAGCGCCGCCGGGTGCAGGTCCGCAAGTTCGTCTGCGCCGGCACCGTCGAGGAGAAGGTGGCCGCGATGATCGCCGACAAGCGGAGCCTGGCCCAGCGGGTGGTGGGCAGCGGCGAGCAGTGGGTCACCGAGCTGTCCACCGACACCCTGCGCGAGCTGTTCGCGCTGGAGTCCGGGGCGGTGGTCGAGTGACCACACCGGACGGAGGATCGCGGTTCGCCGAGTTCGGCCCGCCCCGGCGGGTGGAGGGCGGGCTGAAGGCGCGCAGCACCAGGGGCGCCATCGGACGTTCCTGGTGGTCCCGCCGCTTCCTGGAGGTGCTGGAGTCGTTCGCGCTCGGCACCCGGCTCACCCGGGGCCGGGCGTACGCGCGCCGGGGGCAGGTGCTCCGGCTCGATGTCGCGCCCGGACTGGTCACCGCCAGCGTGCAGGGCTCCCGGCCGGATCCCTACCCGGTGCGGATCGGGCTGGCCGCGTACCCGGACGGGGTGTGGGAGCGGGTCGAGGCGGAGCTGGCGGGGCAGGCGTTCTTCAGCGCCCGGCTGCTCGCCGGTGACCTGCCCTCGGAGCTGGAGGAGCTGTTCGCCGCGGCGGGCGCGCCGCTCTTCCCGGCCGCCGTCGGCGAGCTGGACCAGCGCTGCGGCTGCCCCGACTTCGCGGTGCCGTGCAAGCACCTCGCGGCGACCTTCTACCTGCTCGCGGAGGCGTTCGACGCCGACCCGTTCCAGCTCCTGCACTGGCGGGGGCGGTCCCGGGGCGAGCTGCTCGACCGGCTGCGTACGCTGCGCGGCGCCGCCGCACCGGCCGTCCCGGTGGTGGCCCCGGACGGGCCGGGCGCGGACTCCGGGCCGGCGCGGCCCGTGGCCGGTGCGGGACGGGTGCTGGTGGGGCTGCCGGCGGTCCCTCCCGACGAGGAGGTCGACCGGTTCTGGGTGTCCCCGGTGGCGCTGCCGGACCGGCCGCCCACCCTGGCCACCGGACCGGAGCTGCTGCTGCGCCAGCTCGGTCCGCCGGGGGCCGCGATCGGCGGCCCCGGCCTCGTCGAGCGGCTCCGCCGGGCGTACCGGGTGTTCGGCCGCGGCGAGGCCGGGTCGGACGACCCGGGCTGACCGTCGCCGGCGGTGCCGCGGTCATAGCCAGCGTCGGCGGAACCGCCACATGAGGCCGGCGTTGGCGACCAGCACCACGGCGCAGATCGCGCCGGCCAGCCGTCCGGCCAGTACGGTCATCGCCGGCAGCGAGGCCCACAGCACGATCGTCAACAGCATCAGGTACCGGCCTCGGCGGCCCCGGGCCCGGTGGTCGAGCCGGGCGAAGAACTGCGGGTCACTTTCCCGCAGTTGGCGGGTGATCTGTTCGAACCTGCGCTGATCCTCTTTGCTGAGCATGGCGGTGCCTTCCCCTCACGGCTTCAGCGGTTCGGCGGCATACCCGGAACGGAGGCGGGTCACGCGCTGCTCCCACCGCTACTTTCGGCGGGGCCGGACAGGGTCGCACGCACCGGCCGGAGACCTCAGCACAGGCTTATCCGTGCCTTAAGTTTCCCTCAGTGGTTGAACGCCGCCAGCAGCGTCGCGAGGGGCGGAAACGTCACGTCCGGGCGGGGACCGCCCGGGTCGGCCCTGCTCCGGAGGTCGCCGGGCAACGGCCGTCGCACCGGCCGCCCGGCGGGCGGCCTGAGCACCGTCTTAAGTGCCCTCGCGGGTGCAATCGGCGCGTCTTGAGCGCCCGGAGACGCGTGGCTACTTTCCCGTAGCAACTCCTCCGGCAACCGTCGCCGCCCCTCCGCCCACCTCCGGGTGGCAGGCGTGCCGGCGCTCGAAGAAAACGGGAAGCTACATGGCCGACCTGAACGTGCCACCGCGTCGCCCTCGGGACGATCGCGGCTGGGACGGATACCAGCACCCCCATCCGGACGGGTACCGCGACAACGCCATGCCGTACGCCGGTCCCGGCGGCTACACCACCCCCGCGGCGCCGACGTCCGGCCCGCAGTGGGTCGGGCCCGACGGCTTCGCCGGTGGCTACCCCCAGCCGTCCGGCGGGTACGCCCCGCCGCCCGCACCGGGACTGCCCAACCTGGACGACGACGGCGACGAGCCGCGCCGCGGCCGCCGGCGGGCCCTCGCCGCGCTCGGCGGCGCCGCGGTGGTCGCCGGTGGCGCCGCCTTCCTGTCGCCGCAGGTCCGGGGCCTGTTCTCGGACGACGCGGTGGCCGGCGACGCGACCGGCACCGTGGTCACCGACGGCACCGCCGCCCGCCCGAGCGGCCAGCAGCCCAGCACGGTGCGCACCTACACCGAGCAGAACGAGAGCTACATGGGCTCCCGGGCCGGTGCGGCGCTCAAGCGCAACGCGCCCTCCGGCGGCCGGGTCTTCGCCAGCCCGGCGGCCGCCGCGGCGGCCACCCAGGTGACCGTCAAGACGGTGCTCGCCAAGGACCCGATCCGCCACCTGGCCAGCCGGACCACCTTCGGCCCGACGCCGAAGGTGCTCGCCGACATCAAGCGGCTCGGCATCGACGACTGGCTGCGCCAGCAGCTCCAGCCGGAGAAGATCGCGCCGACGAAGGCCGAGTTGAAGCTGGCCGAGCTGCCCACCCTCAAGCTGACCCCGACCCAGCTCCGCGACCAGCGGGACCAGCTCAACGAGCGGGGCGCCCAGCCGGAGCGGGAGACGGTGGACGCCACCATCGCCCGGCAGATCTGGTCGGACCGCCAGCTCTTCGAGGTGATGGTCGACTTCTGGAACGACTTCCTGCACGTGGCGGCCGACTTCGACGGCGGCGAGATCTACCGCAACTCCTTCGACCAGGACGTCATCCGCAAGCACGCGCTGGGCAGCTACCCGGAGATGCTGGTGGCCGCCAACAAGCATCCGGCGCTGCTCATCTACCTGAACCAGACGGACTCGCGCAAGGACGCGGTCAACGAGAACCTGGCCCGGGAGAACCTGGAGCTCTACTCGGTCGGCGTCGACGGCGGCTACACCGAGAAGGACGTCCGCCAGGCCGCCATGCTCCAGACCGGACGGGGCGTCGCCGACGGAAAGTACCGGTTCTTCCCGGAGCGGCACTACGTCGGCAAGGTGAAGATCCTCGGGTTCAGCCACGCGAACAACTCGACCGACCCGAAGGTCGCCGACAAGGTGATCGACCAGTACATCACCTACATCGCGCTGCACGCGTCGACCGCCCGGTACGTGGCGAGCAGCCTCGCCACCCGGTTCGTCTCGGACACCCCGCCGAAGTCGCTGGTCGACCGGCTGGCCAAGGCGTACACGACGAACAAGGGGCAGATCCGGCCGGTGCTGGCCACGCTGTTCAGCTCGTCGGAATTCTGGGCCTCGGTGGGGCAGAAGGTCCGCCGCCCGATGGAGTACCTGGTGGCCACCTACCGGTCGCTGGGGGTGGGGCCGGAGGCGTCCGCGGGCTTCGACGGCGACAAGCGACGCACCCCGTTCGCGCAGGGGCTGCGGCAGGTCCAGGACAAGATGCGCGAGCTGGGCCAGTACCCGATGGGCAAGCCCACCCCGGACGGCTACGCCGACGTCTACGTGGCCTGGACCTCCGCCGGCACCATGGTCGACGGCTGGAACGAGGCCGGCGACCTGATCGCCGCCTACCGCAAGCAGTTCACCTACGTGCGGCCGGAGAAGCTGGTGGCGAAGCCGCCCGCGACCGCCGGGGCGTACGTGGACGCGCTGGCCCAGCGGCTCGTGCACCAGAAGCTGAGCGCCAAGGAGAAGGCCCTCGTGCTCGGTGTCGCCGGGGTGTCGGCGGGCACCAAGGTCGACGCCACCTTCAACGGGGCCATCGCCGCGGTCGCGCGGACGATCCTCGCGTCCCCCCAGCACCACCTCCGGTGAGGCATTCGATGGAGATGACCGTGAACCCGTACCCCCTGCACCCCGAATGCCCCGACCTGCGGCGGCTGGCCGACAACCCGGCCGAGGCGCTGCTGCGCGCGGAGGCCGACATCGTCGCGGCCGAGAACGCCGCCGAGGCGGACCGGTACCGCCGGCTGGAGGAGCTGGAGGAGGCCCAGCAGGACGGCCGGGGCGTCACCCGGCGTACCTTCGTCGCCGGCGCGGCGGCCACCGCGACCGCCCTGGCCACCGCCCAGTTCGTCACGACCTCGGCGTCCTTCGCGGCGACGAAGACCGGCACCCTGATCCACGTCTTCCTCTACGGCGGGCTGGACGGGTTGAGCCTGGTCGCCCCGGCCGACGACCCGGTGCTCGGCAGGTCCCGCCCGGACCTGCTGCTCGGCAACGACTCGCTGGCCCTCGGCCGTGGCTTCAAGCTGACCAGCGCGTTCGCCCCGCTGGAGAAGTGGCTCAAGGCCGGCCAGCTGGGCTTCGTGCCGGCGGTCTCCGACCCCCGCCTGTCCCGCAGCCACTTCCAGGCGGCCGACGCCTGCAACCTGGGCGGCCTGCCCGGTGAGACCGGCGGCCGGGGCTGGCTGGACAGCCTGGTCGACACCCTCGGCAAGGGCACCGCGTTCCGCAGCGTGGGCATCGGCAGCACGCTGCCCCGCTCGCTGGTCGGCGTGAACGGCGCGATCTCCCTCAACAGCGTCGGGGAGCTGCGGCTCAACGGCGACGACCGCTTCCGCGCCGCCACCGAGAAGGCGATCCGGGGCCTGTTCACCGGGATCAACCACCCGGTGGAGGAGGCGGTGAGCGAGGGGATGGGCGCGCTGGCCACCGCGCAGAAGCTGGCCGCGAAGCCGTACGCGGCCGCCGCCGGGGTGAAGTACGAGGGCGTCGGGTACGCCTTCCAGCAGCTCGCCCAGCTCATCAAGGGCGGGGCGAACGTCCGGGTGGCGACGGTCGGCATGGGCGGCTACGACACCCACGAGAACCAGGGCACCCGCGAGGGCGGCCAGCTCTGGCGCCGGCTCAACGAACTGGCCAACGCCATGGCGGCGTTCTTCACCGACCTCGGTGACCGGGCCGCCGACGTGACGGTCATGGTGTCCAGCGAGTTCGGGCGGCGGGTCGCCTCCAACCAGGGCGGCACCGACCACGGGCACGGCGGGGTGGTCACCATCCTGTCCGGGCGCAAGCTGGCCGGCTCGCTGCTGGGCACCTGGAACGGATTGAACGATCTCGACAGCGGAGACGTACCCGAGTACAACAACATGTTCAACGCCTACGGGTCGGTCGCGCAGGGCCGGTTCGGACTGACGACCGCGCAGGTGGACAAGGTCTTCCCCCGGCAGAAATACACTCCCGTGAAGTTGTACGCGTGACGTATCAGGACACCTACGCCGCCGGCCGCCGCGGCGGGGCACCCGCCCCGTACGGCGGCCGTCCGGCTGCCCCCGTACCGCAGGGCCGGCCGCGTCGCGGGCCCGGCGGGCGGCGGGTGCTGGCCGCCGCCTTCTGGCTCGGCCTGGTCGCGGCGGTGCTGCCCTGGTGGCTCGCCACCCCGCCCGGCTCGCTGGCCGACACCACCCACGTGCTCACCGCGGCCGGCCGGATCACCGGCCTGGTCGCCGGCTACCTGCTGCTGGTGCAGGTGCTGATGATGAGCCGGCTCGGGGTCCTGGAGCGCTGGCTGGGCGGCGAGCGGCTGTCCCGGGTGCACCGGGACCTCGGCGCCACGCTGCTGGTGGCGGTCCTCGCCCACCTGGCGCTGCTGGTGGTCGGCTACGCCCGGCTGGAGCGCAACTCGATCCTCGGCCAGGTCGGCGCCCTGCTGACCCACTACGAGGACATGGTCTCCGCCTTCGTGGCGACCGGCATCATGGTGGCGGTCGGGCTCACCGCGGTCCGGGGCATCCGTCGCCGGATGCCCTACGAACTCTGGTACCACCTGCACCTGACCAGCTACCTCGCCCTGCTGCTCGGCTACGGGCACCAGTTCAGCAACGGCGCCCAGCTCTACGAGCCGGGGCCGGTGCGCACCGGCTGGATCGCCGCGTACCTGCTGGTGGTGGCCGCGCTGGTGTGGGGGCGGCTGATCGCCCCGCTGCGGTTCAACCTGCGGCACCGGCTGCGGGTCGCCGACGTGGTGGCGGAGAGCCCGGACACCGTCTCGATCTACCTGACCGGGCACCGGCTCAACCAGATCGACCTGCTCGGCGGGCAGTACTTCCGCTGGCGCTTCCTCAACCCCGGCGGCTGGTGGCAGTCGCACCCGTTCTCGCTCTCCGCGGCGGGCAACGGCCGCTGGCTGCGGCTCACCGTGAAGGTCGTCGGCCGGCACACCGCCGACCTGCGGGATCTCACACCGGGCACCCGGGTCTGGGCGGAGGGACCGTCCGGCACCTTCACGGCGGCGCACCGCACCCGGGAACGCGCCCTGCTGATCGCCGGCGGCAGCGGCATCGGGCCGCTGCGGGCCATGCTGGAGGAGCTGCCGCCCGGGGCGGCGCTGATCTACCGCGCCCGCACCCCGGCCGACGTGCTCCTGCACAACGAGCTGGACTGGCTCGCCCAGGCCCGGCACACCTCGGTCTGGTACGTCGTCGGCTCCCGCGACGACCCCGGCCCCCGCCAGGTGATGAGTCCCGAGGGGCTGCGCCGGCTGGTGCCCGACCTGACCCGGCGCGACGTCTACCTGTGCGGCCCGGGCGGCCTCGTCGAGGAGGCGGTCCGGGTGCTGCGCCGGGCCGGGGTGCCGCGCCGGCAGATCCACCTCGCCACCTTCGAGCTGTAGAGAGGCCCCGCCCATGCGTCGCGCGTTCCTCGCGATCACCGGCCTGGCCGCCGGCACCACCGCGCTGGTGGTGCTCAAGGGCGCACCGGGCACCGGTCAGGCCGCCCAGGAACGGCCGGTCGCCCAGGCCCCCGTCGCCTCCGGCGGCGCGGCGGCTCCCGAGCCGACCCCGGGCGGCGTCACCCCCTCCGCCCGACCCGGCGCGTCGGCGAAGCCGACCGCCAGGGCGGGCGCGAGCCGCACCCCCGGCACCCGCGGCGGCACCACCGCCCGGGCCACCACCGCCGCACCCCGGACCACCACCCGGGCGCCGAAGGTCACCACCCGCACGGTGACCGGCCCGACGGTCGCCTACCGCTACGGCTCGCTCCGGGTGCAGATCACCCTGAGTGGCAGCCGGATCGTCGACGCCACCGGCCTCGACATGCCGGTCGGCGGTCAGGAGGGCCTGCGCGCCGACGACGTGCAGGCCCGCTACAGCGGCAGCTCGGGCGAGGTGGTCGCCAAGCAGAGCGCCAACCTGAACACCGTGTCAGGGGCCACCTACACGAGCACGGCGTACAAGCAGTCGCTCCAGGCCGCGTTGGACAAGGCGTGAGCGCGAGGAGCGAGCCGGGTTTGCGAGCCCCGCAGTCGCGAACGGAGATCGGCGCGGCATGAGGCCGGGCCTGCGCCGGGTCGAGCAGATCATGGGTACGGCGATCAGCCTCGACCTGGCCGACGACCTGCCCGCCGCGACCCTGCACAAGCTGGCCGAGGGCACCTTCGCCTGGCTGCGCGAGGTGGACGCGCGGTTCAGCACCTACCGGGCGGACAGCGAGGTGTGCCGGCTGGACCGGGGCGAGCTGCCGCTGGCCGGGGCGTCGGCCGACCTGCGGGCGGTGCTGGAGCGCTGCGCCGACCTGTGGACCGGCACCGACGGCTTCTTCGACGCGTACGCCACCGGGCGGCTGGACCCGTCGGGCTACGTCAAGGGCTGGGCCGCGCAGGTGGCCTCGGACCGCCTGGTCGAGGCCGGGGCTCCGAACCACTGCGTGAACGCCGGCGGTGACGTCCGGGTACGCGGCCACGCGGCCACCGGCGGCCCGTGGCGGATCGGCGTCCGGCACCCCTGGGACCCGGCCGCCACCTGCCTCGTGCTGACCGGCACGGACCTGGCGGTCGCCACCTCCGGCGTCTACGAGCGCGGCCACCACGTCGTCGACCCGCGCCGGGGAGCCCCGGCCGTGGGCCTGCGCTCGGTCACCGTGGTCGGCCCCGACCTCGGCGTCGCCGACGCCTACGCCACCGCCGCCGTTGCCATGGGCGAGCCCGGCATCGGCTGGTTGGACCGCCTGCCCGCCCCCTGGCGGCACGCGGTGGTGACGGACGACGGCCGCCTCCGGCACTCCCGCGCCCTGCCGGTGAGTACCTGACGCCCCGGGACGCGGGTCAGCGCAGCGGGCGGTGGGTGGTGGCGGGGCGGGAGCCGCGGGGGCGTGAGCCGCGCGGCCGGGTGCCCCACGGGCGGGTGAAGGCCCAGCGGTACGGGCGGCGCCGGTGCGGCGGTGGCTCGGTGCCGCCGCTGTGGCGGGCCGCGTCGTCCTCGGACATCCTCCACCCCCGCTCCGGCGCTTCTGCGCCCTCGCCAGGCACAACGAGTACGACGCCGGTGAGGTCGCTGCCCGGGCGCCGCCGGTCAGCAGCCGCGCCGGGGGAGGGGGAGCTGACCGGGGAGCAGTTCGGGGGCGAGCGTGATCCCGGCCGCCCGTAACGCCGCGATGAGCGCGTTCTGCACCAGGTACGAGTCGGGCAGCCGCCAGCGTGCCTGCTCGGGGGCGACCGCCCAGCGGACCGTCCCCTCGGGCAGCCGGGTCGGCGGGGCGGGGATCCACGAGCCGGGACCGTGCCGGACCACGTGGAAGCAGTGCTCCAGCTCCGGGCGCAGCGGGTCGCCGGGGCGCACCAGGAACATCCAGCGGCCGGTGGGGGTGACCAGCACCGGCCCGCGTACGCCGAAGCCGGCCGGATGGGTGGCCACCGTGTCGAGCACCCGCCGGCCCAGGTGGGCCGCGACCTCCAGGACGTCGAACGCGCGTCCGGTGGGCAGCAGCACCCCGTGCGGGCGGCTGCGCCACCAGGTGGCCACCCGGGCCGGGTCGGCGCTCGCCGCGTGCTCCCAGTTCTCCAGGGCGGGGTGGCAGCCGACCGTGGGGCAGCCGGCCCGGCCGCAGACGAAGCGGCTGTTGGCCAGGCAGGCGCCGGGGGTCACGGCCCAGCCGTGCGCGGCGTACCGGACGGCGACCCGGC
This sequence comes from Micromonospora sp. NPDC005305, assembly GCF_040607315.1. NCBI lineage: Bacteria > Bacillati > Actinomycetota > Actinomycetes > Micromonosporales > Micromonosporaceae > Micromonospora > Micromonospora sp. NPDC005305. The sequence goes on from NZ_JBEXGL010000012.1 coordinate 151,308, forward strand.
GCAGCCGGACCCGTTCCAGCGGCGACAGGTGAGCCACGCGCGGTCCGACATTTCCCCACATGTGTCCCATCCCCTCTCGCCCGCCCGGAACTGTCCACACACCACACGTCGAACGCCGTCACTGCCGTAACCCACGCTCGTTGAGCTGACGAACGGCTGATGCAACTTGCACGAAAACTACGAGAACTGGCTGTACGGCCGACGTACAGACTGTGCGACCAGCGAAAACCTGGAAACCGAAGGACTGTCGCGATTGGTCGATCGGGGGGATCAGCCGGACACGGGCAGGGGGAGGGATGGGGAGATGGACGAGCTACCCATAGGCCGGCGCGTGGCGTACTGGCGGAGCCGGCGCAAGATGTCCCAACAGGTCTTCGCCGACCGGCTCGGCAAGTCCAAGAGCTGGGTGGACAAGGTGGAACGCGGCGTCCGGCGGCTGGACAAGTTCTCCGTGCTCTACGAGATCGCCGACATCCTCCAGGTCGACGTGCAACTGCTCCTCGGCAAGGACCCGGAGCGGCGTACCGACGCCCTCAACTGCATCGACCAGGTCGAGGTCGAGGAGATCCGGGCGGCGCTGGAGCGCTACGACTCGATGAGCGCGTACTTCGACGCGGCGCCCTACCCCCCGCCGCTGACCGACATGCGCAAGGCGGTCAACCACGCCTGGCTCACCTACCAGTACGGCCGCTACGGCATGCTCACCCGGGCCCTGCCCAAGCTGCTGCGCGACGCCCAGGCCGCCGACGCCGGCTACGGCGGCGACCAGGCCCGGGAGGCCGCCCACCTGCTCGGGCAGGTCTACCAGATCGCCTCCTCGGTGCTGCGCAAGCTCGGCGAGTGCGACCTGTCCTGGCTGGCCGCCGACCGCTCGATGGCGGTCGCCCAGCGGGCCGACGACCCCCTGCTCGCCGGCATCGCCACCACCCGGGTGTGCAACGCCCTCGTCGCCATGGGCCGCCCCCGCCCCGCGCTCGAACTCAACGTGCGGATCGCCAACCGGTTGGCCCCGGGCGGCGAGAACGACGTGCGGCCGGAACGTCTCTCGGTCTACGGGATGCTGCTGCTCCAGGGCGCCATGGCCGCGGCCCGCATCGGCGACTCGGCGACCGTGGACGACCTGCTGACCGGGGCGGCCGAGGCCGCCACCCTGCTCGGCGGGGACCACAACCACTACTGGACCTCGTTCGGCCCGACCAACCTGGAGCTGCACCGGGCCGCCGCCGCCGTCGAACTGGGCGACGGCGGCCGGGCGGTGGAGACCCACCACCGGCTGGCCGAGCCCGCGTTCAACGCGCTGCTGCCCGAGCGGCGCGCGCACCACCTGCTGGACATCGCCCGCGGCTTCGCCCAGGTCGGCGATGTCGCCAACGCCGGGGACATGCTGCTCCGCGGCGACCGGCTCGCGCCCTCCGAGATCCGTTGCCGGCCCATCGCCCACGAGGTGATGTCGGACGTACTCCGTCGCACACGGGGTGCGCCGCCTCCGCCGATCGCGGAGTTGGCTGAGCACATGGGAGTCGGAGTATGAGTGAGCGCAGCGAGCGAATCAGCGGGCACAGTGCGGCCCCGCCTCAAGCCGACGCCGACCGCAGGGGAGGCGGCGGCTTGAGCGCGGGTCGGGCCGGATGAGCGGTCCGCACACCAGCAACGGGCACCGACCGGTGCTCTACGTCATCGCCTGCGGTTCGCCGCTGGCCCGTCACGTCGGCCGGCTGGTCGACCTCGCCCAGCAGGACGGCTGGCAGGTCTGCGTGGTGACCACGCCGGACGGCGCGAAGTTCGTCGACCGGACGGCGCTGGCCCGCCAGACCGGTCACCCGGTCCGCACCCACTACAAGAACCCGGGCGACCCGGACGTGCTGCCCCCGGCGAGCGCCATGCTGGTCTGCCCGGCGACGGTCAACACCGTCAACAAGTGGGCGGTCGGCATCGCCGACACCCTCGCGCTCGGCCTGCTGGTCGAGGGCCAGGGGATGGGGGTGCCGATCGCGGCCGTGCCGTACACCAACGTGGCGATGGCCGCCCACCCGGCGTTCCGGGCCAGCCTGGCCCGGCTGCGCGATTGGGGCGTCCGGGTGGTCTTCGGCGACCACGTGGTGCCGCTGCACCCGCCGGGCACCGGTGAGCGGCACCTGGACACCTTCCCGTGGGAGGCCGGCCTGGCCGCCCTCCGCGCCGCGCCACGCCCGGCCGCCCCGGTCGGCTGAGGTGCAAGCAGGGGCCCCTTGTTAACGCATTCCGTTGTACAGGGGGCCCCTCCTAACAGCCATCGGGCATGTCGGCCTCCGGACGCCGGTAAGCTGGCCGGCCGTGAGCACATCCGGATCGTCGCCCACGGTCGCCGACGTGGTGGCCGCGCTCGACCGGCGCTACCCGCCCGCCTGGGCCGAGGAGTGGGACCGGGTCGGGTTGGTGCTCGGTGAGCCCGAGGCCACGGTCCGGCGGGTCGCCTGCGTGGTCGACGTGGTCCCAGAGACGGTGGCCGAGGCGCTCGCCGCCGGGGCCGACATGATCGTCGCGCACCACCCGCTGCTGCTGCGCGGGGTCTCGTCGGTGGCCCCCACCACGTACAAGGGGCGGATCGTGCACCGGCTGATCAAGGCCGACGTGGCGCTGTACGTGGCACACACCAACGCCGACGTGGCCGACCCCGGGGTGTCCGACGCCCTGGCCGCCCGGTTCGGGCTGACCGGGCTGCGCCCGCTGCACCCGCCCCGCCCCGGCTCGCCCGCCGCCGGCCCCGGCCGGGGCATCGGCCGGATCGGCGAGCTGCCCACCCCGCTCACCCTGGCCGAGCTGACCCGGCACGCCGCCGCGGTGCTCCCCGTCACCGCCTGGGGAGTTCGCGCCGCCGGGGATCCCGGGCGTATGGTTCGTACCCTCGCCGTCAGCGGCGGCTCGGGGGACAGCTTCCTCGCCGAGGCGACCGCGGCCGGGGTGGACGCGTTCCTCACCGCCGACCTGCGCCACCACCCCGCCGGAGAGCACCTCGCCGCCGGCGGCCCGGCCCTGCTGGACGCCGCCCACTGGGCGACCGAGCGACCCTGGCTGGACGACCTGGCCGCCCACCTGCGGGACGAGCTGGGCGTCGAGACCACGGTGTCCGACCTGGACACCGACCCGTGGACCGTGCACGCCGCCGCACCCGACCGGACGACAAGGAGCCCCGACCGTGAAGGCTGACCCGAAGGTGCAGCGCCGCCTGCTCGACCTGCAGGGGATCGACACCGCGCTCGCCCAGCTCGCCCACCGCCGCCGGACGCTGCCGGAGCTGGCCGAGCTGGAGGCCCTGGCGCGCGAGCTCTCCGCGCTGGAGGACGAGCGGGTCCGCGCCCAGGTGGCCGTCGACGACCTGGACCGGGACATCGCCCGGCTGGAGAAGGACGTCGACCAGGTCCGGGCCCGCAAGAGCAAGGACGAGAACCGGCTGGCCGCGGGCACCGGCCCGGCCCGCGAGCTGGAGGCGCTCCAGCACGAGCTGGCCTCGCTGAACCGCCGGCAGAGCGACCTGGAGGACGCCGAGCTGGAGCTGATGGAGCAGCGGGAGACCGCGCAGGGCGTGCTGGACGGCGTCGAGCGGCGGATCGCCGAGGCCCGGGACCGGCGCGTCGCGGCCGAGCAGCGCCGCGACGACAGCCTCGCCGAGATCGCCAAGGACGAGGAGTTCAAGCGCGGCGCCCGCCAGCCGCTCGCCGGCGACCTGCCCGCCGACCTGGTCGCCCTCTACGACAAGATCCGCACGGACACCGGCCTCGGCGCGGCGCTGCTCACCGGCGCCCGCTGCGGGGGGTGCCGGCTGGAGCTCTCCGGCGCCGACCTGGCCCGGATCCGCAAGGCCGACCCGGACGACGTGGTCCGCTGCGAGGAGTGCCGGCGGATCATGGTCCGGACCAACGAGTCGGGGCTGTAGCCGTCGTGGCGGTGCGCGCGGTCGTGGTGGAGGCCGACGGCGGCTCCCGGGGCAACCCGGGACCGGCCGGTTTCGGCGCGGTGGTCCGGGACCCGGCAACCGGCGAGGTGCTGGCCGAGCGGGCCGAGGCGATCGGCACGGCCACCAACAACGTGGCCGAGTACCGGGGCCTGATCGCCGGGCTGGAGGCTGCCGCCGAGCTGGGCGCGGCCGAGGTGGAGGCCCGGATGGACTCCAAGCTGGTGGTCGAGCAGATGTGCGGCCGCTGGCAGATCAAGAACCCCGGGCTGCGGCCGCTCGCCGCGCAGGCCGCCGGCCTGGTCGGCCGCTTCGCGAGCGTGCGGTTCACGTGGGTGCCCCGGGAGCGCAACAAGCACGCCGACGCACTGGCCAACGCGGCGATGGACGCGGCGGCGGGGCTGGCCCCGGCCGGGCCGGTGGTGGAGTCGCCGCGCGAGCTCGCGGCCCCCGAGCCGGCCGTGCGCGAGGTGGCCGCCCGGGCCGCGACCGGCCGGGCCACCGGCACCGACCCGGCCACCACGCCGGCCTCCTGGGAGCCGCGCCCCACCGAGGAGGCGACCCGGCTGATCCTGGTCCGGCACGGCGAGACCGAGCGGACCGTGCAGAAGCGCTACTCGGGGCGCGGCGACGTGCCGCTGACCGACCGGGGACGGGCCCAGGCCCGGGCCACGGCCGCCCGGGTGGCCTCCCTCGCACCGTCGGTCGCGGCCGTGGTCAGCTCCCCGCTCGCGCGCTGCGTGGCCACCGCCGAGGCGGTCGCCGCGCTGGTCGGCAACCCGCCGGTACGCCCCGACGACGACCTGATCGAGTGCGACTTCGGGGTCTGGGAGGGGTGCACCTTCGCCGAGGTGCGTGAGGGCTGGGCCGGGGAACTGGACGCCTGGCTGGCCTCCACGAGCATCGCCCCGCCGGAGGGCGAGTCGTTCGTCGCCGTCGCCGAGCGGACCGGCCGGGCGGTCGACCGGCTGCGGAAGGCGTACCCGGGGGAGACCGTCGTGGTGGTCTCCCACGTCTCGCCGATCAAGCTGGTGCTGCGCGACGCCCTCGCGGCCGGCGACGCCTTCCTGCACCGGCTCTACCTGGACACCGCGGGCGTCTCGGTGCTCGACCTCTACCCGGACGGCGGCGTCGCGGTCCGCTCGGTCAACGACACCTCCCACCTCGCCGACCTCTGACCGCCTCGGCGCCTCCGCCTCGGCGCGCCTGACGCCGCGCCGCAACCCTGGGCCGCGGCCGTTCGGCGCACGCGGGCGGCCGCTCGGCGCATCGCCGTCCTCCGGTAGAACGTGACCTCGCTCACAGGGTCGTAGCCTCCGGCCGTCACATGGCAAGTTACGAGTTCCCGGAGGTGTGTCACATGGCAGCACCAGAACCGGAGGCGCCGACAACGGCGCGATCCAGGGCGAAGGACCACAGTCCCTGGAACTGGTTGCTCTTCATACCGATCGTGGTGCCGCTGATCCCGGCCTTCTTCAACGCCGACTCGCCCCGGCTGTTCGGCTTCCCGCGTTTCTACTGGCTGCAGCTGGCCTGGATCATCCTCGGCGTGGCCACCACCACGCTGGTCTACCAGATGACCAAGAAGCGGGGAGGTGACCGCTGATGTGGCGTGACCACCTCACCGAGATCATCGTCTTCAGCTTCCTCTTCCTGCTGGTCAGCGCCATGGGTTTCGTGGCGGCCCGGTGGCGGGCGCCGCGGGACATGGCCCACCTGGACGAGTGGGGCCTGGGCGGGCGCAGCTTCGGCGGCTGGATCACCTGGTTCCTGGTCGGCGGTGACCTCTACACGGCGTACACCTTCGTGGCGGTGCCGGCGCTGATCTTCGGGGCCGGGGCGGCGGGTTTCTTCGCCGTGCCGTACACGATCGTCATCTACCCGATGGTGTTCCTGGTGCTCTGCCGGCTCTGGTCGGTCTCGCACCGGCACGGCTTCGTCACCCCGGCGGACTTCGTCCGCAACCGGTTCGACTCGCCGATCCTCGCGCTGCTGATCGCGATCACCGGCATCGTGGCGACCATGCCGTACATCGCCCTGCAGCTGGTCGGCATCGAGGCGGTGCTCAAGACGATGGGCGTGACCGGGGACAGCGCGCTGGCCCGGCACCTGCCGATCATCATCGCCTTCGCGATCCTGGCGGCCTACACCTACCAGTCCGGGCTGCGCGCGCCGGCGCTGATCGCCTTCGTCAAGGACTCGCTGATCTACATCGTGATCCTGGTGGCGGTCGTCTACCTGCCCTACAAACTGGGCGGCTGGGGCGACATCTTCGACGCGGCCGACGCGAAGTTCAAGGCGTCACCGGCGCCCGGGGACGGCATCCTGCTCAACGCCAACAACCAGCTCCAGTACGTCACACTGGCGTTCGGCTCGGCGCTGGCGCTGTTCCTCTACCCGCACAGCATCACCGGCGTGCTGGCCAGTAAGAACCGGGACGTGATCAAGCGGAACATGTCCGCGCTGCCGGCGTACAGCCTGCTGCTCGGGCTGATCGCGCTGCTCGGCTACATGGCCATCGCGGCGGGCGTGAAGCCGCTGCCCGGCGCCAAGGCCGGCAGCGTCGACGGCAACACGGTGGTCCCGCTGCTCTTCGACAGCCAGTTCCCGGACTGGTTCGCGGGCGTGGCGTACGCGGCCATCGGCATCGGCGCGCTGGTGCCGGCGGCGATCATGTCGATCGCGGCGGCGAACCTGTTCACCCGCAACATCTACAAGGAGTACCTGAAGCGGGACGCCAGCCCGGCGCAGGAGGCGAACGTCTCGAAGATCACCTCGCTGGTGGTGAAGGTCGGCGCGGTGGCCTGCATCGTCTTCCTCGACCCGCAGTTCTCCATCGACCTCCAGCTCATCGGCGGCGTGATCATCCTCCAGACGCTGCCGGCGGTGGCGCTGGGCCTCTACACCCGCTGGTTCCACCGGGGTGCGCTGATCGCCGGCTGGGTGGCCGGCATGGGCCTCGGCATGTGGATGCTCTACCAGATCGGGAACCCGGCCACCGGCAAGAAGCACTTCGCCGGCTCGGCCTTCCCGCTGGAGAAGTTCGGCTTCGACACCACGAAGACGATCTACGTGGGCATCGTGGCGGTGCTGGTCAACCTCGCGGTGGCCGCGCTGCTCACGCTGGTGCTGCGGGCCGCGAAGGTGGCCGACGGGGTGGACGCCACCACGCCGGACGACTACTTCGCCGACGAGGGCGACCCGCGGGTCACCCCGGGCACGGAGCGGGACGCGGACGCCGCCCCCGAACCGGTCGCCTGAGTGAAAGGAGGGGCCCCCTGTTAACGCTTCGCGTTGTACAGGGGGCCCCTCCTAACAGGCCGGGCGCCGCGTTCAGCGGCGGCGGGTGCGCGATTCGAGGGCCTGGTTGAGCCGGTGCAGCAGGTCCGCGAGGCTCTCCCGGTCTTCGGGGGACCAGGCGGCCAGGATGTCGCCGTAGAGCCGGGTGCGGGCCGCCCGCACGGCGGCCATCCGCTGGAGGCCGGCCGGGGTCGGTGAGATCACCGTGCCGCGCCCGTCGGCCGGGTCCGGGGTACGCGCGATCAGCCCGTCCCGCTGCATGGCCGAGACCTGGCGGGTGACCGTGGAGCCGTCCAGGTTCAGCTTCGTGGCCAGCGCGGAGACGTTCTGCGGGCCGGCGCCGGCCAGGTGCCGCAGGATCACGTACGCCGCCCGGTCCAGCACCCGGTGCTCGGCCGTGCCGCTGGCCCGCCGGGTCGCCTCGCCCAGCCGCATGAGCAGCGCGACCTCGGTCTCGATCCGGCCGAGTATGACATCTTCCTCGTGAGCGTCGTCCCTCATAGCTGTATGATACAACCGATTTGCCTGTAAGATACAGCTATCTGTCTGGAGGCGCGGAGTGGATCGGCGATCCGAACCCAACCGCAGTGCCATCTACGCCACCACCCTGGTGGCCTTCCTCGCCATCGCCGGCATCGCCGTGGTGGACCCGATCCTGCCCGCCATCGGCGAGGCGATCGGCGTCACCGCCTGGCAGGTCGAGCTGCTCTTCACCGCGTACATCGCGGTGATGGCGCTCGGCATGATCCCGGCGACCCTCGCCAGCGGGAAGTTCGGCTTCAAGCCGGTGCTGATCACCGGCGTCTCGGTGGTCGGCCTGGCCGCCATCCTCGCGTCGTTCAGCAACGACATCGTGCAGCTCTCCGTGCTGCGCGGCGTCTGGGGCCTGGGCAACGCCATGTTCTTCGCCACCGCCATGGTGGTGCTGGTCAACCTCGCCAACGACCGGGAATGGGTGGTCGGCCTCTTCGAGACCGCGCTCGGTCTCGGCTTCGCCGTCGGCCCCCTGATCGGCGGCCTGCTCGGCGAGGTGTCCTGGCGGCTGCCCTTCTTCGTCTGCGGCGTGTTCATGGTGCTGGCGCTGGCCGTCGCCTCGCGCAAGCTGCGCGAACCGGCCAACCGGCAGGCGCCCGTACGCCTCGACGCGATCTTCTCCACCTACCGCAAGCCGGCGTTCATCACCCTCTGCGTGGTCACCGCCGCCTACAACTTCGTCTTCTTCGTGGTGCTCGGCTACACGCCGCTCTACCTGCACCTCGACGTCATCCCGCTGGGCCTGGCCTTCACCGGCTGGGGCCTCGGCCTGGCCGCCGGCATCCTGCTGATCGGCCACCGGCTGGCGCACCGGATCGGCGCGGTGCAGACCGTCGGCGTCGCCATCGCCGGCCTGCTGGTCTGCATGGTCCTCTTCGCCACCTCCACCGGCACCGCCATGTCGCTGGTGGTCCTGGTCCTCGCCGGCCTGTTCATGGGTCTGGCCAACGCCAACCTCACCGACCTCGCCCTGGGCCTCGGCTCCAGCGACCGGCGGGTCGCCACCGGCGCGTTCAACCTGGTCCGCTGGGGCGCCGCCGCGCCGGCCCCGATCATCTCCGGCAAGCTCGCCGAGCACTCGCTCGCCCTGCCGTTCTGGGTCGGGTTCGGGGTGCTCGCCGTCGGCGTGGTGGTCTACCTTGCCTTCGCGCACGTGATGGCCGCCGGCTACGGCGAGCGGGTGCTCTGGTCCCGGTGGAACTCCGCCGCCCGGCGCAACGAGCACGCCCCGGAGGAGCCGGTGGGCGAGGCGTACTGATTCTGCGGAGGGGCCCTTCGTGCCGGGGCTCCTCCCGGGTCGGTCAGCCCAGGGCGCGGTAGAGCAGGTAGAGGCCGATCACCGTGCCGAAGACGACGATGAGGGTCCGCAGCACCACCGGCGGGAGCCGGCGGACCAGCCGGGCGCCCACGTACCCGCCGACCAGCGTGGCCGGCGCGACCACCGCGACGGCGGCCCAGTCGACCGGCCCAAAGAGCGCGAACACCACCAGTGTGGTCAGCCCCACCACGGCCGAGAGCAGGTTCTTGATGGCCGACACCCGGGCCAGCGTGGCGTCCAGCACCAGGGCCAGACCGGCCACCAGCATCACCCCGAGCGCCGCGCCGAAGTAGCCGCCGTACACCGTGCCCAGCGCGACCATGGCCTGCACGGTGACGGTGCGGCGGCGCGGGCTCAGGTCGGCCGGATGGCCGACCAGCCGGCGCAGCGGATCCTGGAAGGCCAGCACAGCGGTCGCGCCCAGCACCAGGAACGGCACCACCAGTTCGAACGCGCGGGCCGGGGTGGCCAGCAGCAGCACGCAACCGACGACCGTGCCGGCTGCCGCCGTCGGCAGCAGCGGCCAGAGCGCCCGCCCCCGGGGCAGGTCCGCCCGGCTGCCCGCCACGCTGGCCACGTAGCCGGGGAAGACCGACACCGAGTTGCTGACGTTCGCGGGCACCGGGGGCAGGCCGATCGCGATCAGGGCCGGGAAGGTGATCAGGGAGCCACCCCCGGCCACCGCGTTCACCGTGCCCGCGGCGAGACCGGCGGCGACCAGCAGCGCGACGTCGGAGAGGTCCATGATCCCGCAGGCTAGCCCTCCCGACAGCCCCACGCAGGACCGCCCTCACCCGCCCCCGTCCGCCCCCGTCCCGCGTTGTCAAGGAGTTTGCGTCAGGAACCGGCCTCCCCGCGACGCAAACTCCTTGATCGACGCAGGATGGGCGCGGCGCGTGGGGTGGGAATGGGGGCGGCGGGTTCGTCGTTAGGATGGGAGCGCGACGGACGAGTCGACCGGGCGGTCGCGTCGGCGGGCTGCGGCCCGCCGCCGAGGAACGTCCGGACTCCACAGGGCAGGGTGGTTGCTAACGGCAACCCGGGGTGACCCGCGGGACAGTGCCACAGAAAACAGACCGCCGGCCCGACACGGGACGGTAAGGGTGAAACGGTGGGGTAAGAGCCCACCAGCATCCCGGGTGACCGGGATGGCTCGGTAAACCCCACCCGGAGCAAGGCCAAGAAAGGGTCGTCACCGCAAGATGACGATCCGCGCAGACGCTTGAGGGCGGCCCGCCCGATGTCTGCGGGTAGGCCGCTGGAGCCTGCCGGCGACGGTAGGCCGAGATGGATGGCCGCCGCCGGCCGCCCCTCGGGGCGTGCCGGTGACAGAATCCGGCGTACAGGTCGACTCGTCCGTCGCCCACATACCGCCACGTCCACCTGCGGCAATCTCGCTCGGCATGGCGCCCTTCGTGAGATCAGGACGGGTTGGACATGGACCACGGCACCCGCGACGAGTTGCTCAGCCGCCTGGCTGAGGCAGTCGGGTCGGTCACAGTCCCACACCCGACGCGGGTTGCCGTCGACGGACCGCCCGCTGCGGGCAAGACCACGCTCGCCGACGAACTGGCCGTCGCCCTGCGCGCACAGGGCCGCGAGGTCATCCGCGCGACGATCGACGATTTCCTCTTCCCCCGGGCGCGGCGCTACCCGCGCGGCGAGTACTCGGCCGAAGGCTGCTACTTCGACACGCACGACCACGGCGCGTTGAACCGGGTTCTGCTCGATCCGCTCGGCCCAGGCGGAGATCGACGCTTCCAACAAGCGGTGTACGACCGCACCGCGGATACCGTGCTGTCTCCGCCGGTCATGACTGCCACCGCCGACGCCGTGCTGGTCTTCGACGGCGTCTTCCTCATGCGCCCGGAACTGATTGATCGGTGGGACCTGCGCATCTTCGTGTCGACCGCGCTGGCGAAGACTGTGGATCGTGCCCTGATCCGAGAGCGGCGGGTGTTGTCTCGGGCCGACATCGAACGGCGCTGGCGCGAGCGTTACATCCCCTCCCAGCAGCTCTACTTCGCTACGGTCCGCCCGACCGATCACGTCGACATCGTCGTGCACAACGACGAGCCTCAGCAGCCGGTCTGGGAGACCCGAACACACTGACCGCGCTCAGTTCGGCATGAGCGGACGACGAGCCCCCTCGGGTGGGGGAGACGGATCCCCTCCGGATGGGAGGCGTGATGCCGCCCGGGTCGACGATCTTGGGGGTATGAGAGTTCCCGCCAGCCCTCGTTGGGCGTACGGCACGTGCGCGTGGCTGATGCTGTTCGTCGTGTCCCACGTGGTAGCGGTGTTCCTCCCCGGTGACGATCCGACCGGCGACGGACCGTGGGACCTGCGGGCGTACGTGATCTTCAACATCACACTTGTCCTCATGTCGGCCGTCGGGGCGGCTGTCGTCGTGGCCACCGTCCGGCCGTGGGGACGGCGTTTCCCTCGATGGGTGCTCCGCACGCCGCTGTGGTTCGGCAGCGCGCTACTCGTCGTCCGGGGGGTTCCCGGGATGGTCGAGAACCTGCTCATGGCGACCGGCAACCGTGGCGGCTTCGTGGGGGCGGACGACATCTCCACGGCTGAGTTCTGGGCCGGGATCGGGATCAACACCTACTTCTTCGTCGGCGCGGTGCTGCTCGTCGTGACAACGGTCTCCTACCACCGCCGATCACGGTGAGGCGGTGTCCGCGCAGGACGGTCTGGTTCGGATCTGGTAGGAGACGGCGGCGATGCACAGGGCCCAGCCGTATCCCCCGAACGCGATCGAGGCGGCTGCACCCAGGCTCACGACCCCGTACTCGGTGAAGAACGCGTAGGCCAGGCTTCCCGTCCCGTACAGCGCCAACGTCGGCGCGATGAGCCAGACCGGCGCGAGCGGCAGGAATCGAGGAACGCGGTGGCCGGCCAGCCACAGCGTCCACCGCGGGAAGACCATGCCCCACGGCCGGACCAGACCGAGCAGGAGGAAGACGGCGAGTCCGACGCCCACCACCCCGGCGACGATCACGGACCAAGCCGGTCGGAAGCCGTTCGGCTGTTGACGCCGACGGTCCTGGGATCCGCATTGATGATCGGCTACGCGGTGACGCTGCCCTGGCAGTTCGCGGCCGAACGCGCCGACACCAGCCCGGGGGACGACATCTTCACCACCACCGGGGTCCTCATCGGCCTGCCCCTGCTGCTGGCATGGGCAACCGCATTGCCCATGGCCGGCTGGTCCTGCTACCGCCGCACGCGTGCGCCGCGCCGGTGACCGGTTCTGCCGGGCCGACCCCTCGCGCCGATGGGCGAGCACGTCGTTCCGCCCACCCGCCCAGAAAACCCGTTGCCGGTGACGCGCACCGGATGTGTGGTTGATCGGCCGCCAATCACCGGAGGGGACGTGCCATGTCGCTGCGCACGCCCACGCTGCGCACCCCTCGCCTGAGACTGCGTCCCTTCGACGACGCGGATGCGGGCGACCTGTTCGCGCTGCACAGCAACGCGTACGTGCTGCGTTACTGGGACGCGCCGCCGTGGAGCGATCGCGCGCGCTCTGAACGCTTCATCACGGCTTGCCGGCAGATGGCAGAGGGGGGCACCGGGGCGCGGCTGGCCGTGGATCGTGACTCCGACGGGGCGTTCATCGGCTGGTGCAGCCTGAACCGGTGGAATCCGGACTACCGCAGCGCATCGCTGGGCTACTGCTTCGACGATGCGGCGTGGGGCCATGGATATGCGACGGAGGCCGCGCGCGCCGTGCTGCGATGGGCATTCGACACGCTGGACCTGAATCGCGTCCAGGCGGAGACCGATACCCGCAACGTGGCATCCGCCCGTGTGCTGGAGAAGCTCGGGTTCGTGCGGGAAGGGACGTTGCGGGAAGACTGCGTCGTGAACGGCGAGGTCTCTGACTCGTGGGTCTACGGGCTGCTCAGGCGGGAGTGGCGGCCGTCGTCCTAGCTGGCGGCCGGTAGTCGCTGCGGCGCGCGGGCCGGGGGTCGGGCGGGCGAGCGGCGGGACAGCAGCCATCCGGTCAGCGCGGCGGCGAGGCCGGCCAGCCCGGCCGCCGCGAAACCGCCCCCTGGTACGGAGGCGGTGATCGCCACCCCGACGATCGGGGATCCGAGCGCGAAACCCGCGCTCAGCGCCGAGGATTGCAGACCGGTCGCCTCGCCCCGCACGCTGGGCGGCGCCAGCCGGCTCACCGCGTGGGCCACCGCGGAAAGAGTCGGCGCGGTGAGCAGCCCTGCCCCGGCACCGGCCACGCACAGCCACGGCCAGTCGTGGGCCAGCCCGGCGGGAATGGTCGCCAGCCCGAGCAGACCGAGCACCAGCCACGTGGGCAGTGGCCGGGGGAGCACCCCGTACACCAGCCCGCCGACGATGGAGGCCACGCCGTAGGTTGCCACGACCACGGCGGCCCACGGCACCTGGCCGGCTTCTTCGAGGGTGGCGACGATGGCCAGGTCGGTGCCGCTGAGCACCGTCGTGGCGCCGAACGCCATCACCAGCGCGGCGATCATGTGCGGGCCCAGCCACTCCCGGCGACGGGGGCGGGCGCCCGTGTCGGCGTCCGCCTCGTCGTCGGCACGCAGTGGCGGGTTGAGCAGGGCGATCCCCGCTCCACCCGCCGCGATGGCGGCACCGACGCCCCAGGCGACCACGCCCGGGGAGACCTTCGCCGCGAAGAAGATCACGATGGGCGGGCCCACCACGTACGACAGTTCGCCCTGCACCGATTCCAGCGCGAACGCCGCCCGCCGCAGTCCCGGCGCCGTCATCGCGGTGATCGCCTGCCTGGTCACGAGCTGGGCCGGCACCATCAGCAGGCCCGCGGCGAAGGCGGCGCCCACCAGGATCCCGTACGGCAGGAGCGGCACGCTCAGCCAGAACACGACCTGCAGTACGACAGTGGTCACCAGCACGAGACGCGGGCCTCGCCGATCGATCATGCGGCCGAGCAGCGGCCCGCCCAGCGCCACCCCGGCGGTCAGGGCCGCCGCGACGCCACCCGCGGCCGCGTAGCTCAGGTCGAGGCCCAGCACGACGTACATGGTCAGCGCCATCACGTCGGCGGTGATCGCGACGCGGGCGAGCAGCGAAACGCCCAGCAGCGACGCCATCCCCGGCACGGCGAGCACCCGTCGGTATCCGGTCACCTGCCGACGCTAGATCCGCGGGCAGGTCATAGGAAGTGGCTAGTTTGCTGGCACCGCCATAATGAATGGTTATGGCCAGGGACCTTGAGACCACATTGCTGCGGTCGTTCGTGACCGCCGTGCGGGCGGGCAGCATCAGCCGCGCCGCGACCGCGCTCGGACACACCCAGCCCGCGCTCAGCCAGCAGTTGCGCAAGCTCGAGAGGGTCGTCGGCCGCCCGCTGCTCAACCGGTCGCCGTCCGGTGTATCGCCCACCCGGGCGGGTGAGGAGCTGCTGCCGTACGCCGAACGCATCCTCTCGCTCTCCGCGCAGGCACTCACCGAAACCGGACGCGCGCTCACCGGCCACTGCGTCGTCGGGTTGCTCGAAGACCTCGCCGCGTCCCAGCTTCCGCAGGCCCTCGCCGACCTCGCCCGGCTGCACCCCGGCGCGACGCTGGAGGTGCTCAGCATTTCCAGCGCCGCGATGCGGGAGGCCTACGACGCGGGCCGCGTCCAGCTCGTGCTCGACGCGCTGCCGGACCTTCCCGGGCCGCCCCGCTGGACGGTGCGCCGCCCGCTGGTCTGGGCGATCGGCCCGGGAGTGGACGTGGCTGCCGACCCCCTGCCGGTGGTGCTGTTCTCGAACCCGTGCTCCTGGCGTACGTCGGTGCTGGAGACGCTGGAGCGTACCGATCGGCGGTGGCGGGTGGCGTTCGAGAGCAACAGCCTCCTCGGTGTGCTCGCCGCGGTACGGGCCGGGATCGGCGTCGCGGCGCTCATGCCCGCGAACCTCGATCCGGCCATGGCCTGCCACGACGCGGCCGCCCTGCCCACCCTGCCCGACATCGAGTTCGGCCTGGCACGGCACCCGCGGAACGAGGGTGATCCGCTGATCGACGCCGTGGAGACCGCGCTCCGGCGCACGATCTGAAGGTGGCTGGCGCGCCGCAGGCATGCCGGCGGTGATTCCGCAGGAGCGAATCACACGGGAATCCGGGCGTACCGTCGCCCCGTTCGTCGACTGCTGCGCCGGATGTCCGGTTCGACCACCTCCTGGGACGGCCGTCTCACGGGTCGCCGGAAGCGGAACTTGCCGGGGCACAACTAGGATCGTGGGGTGGTTCAGGCGGAGGTCCTGGGGGACGAGCAGTGGTTGCGCCGTATCGAGGCGGTGACCGACGCGACGCTGTCCCGACTCGATGTCGCCGACCTCTTCGACGAACTGCTCGACCGGGTGCGTGACCTGCTGCGGGTCGACACGGCCGCGATCCTCCTGCTCGACGTCCGTGCCCAACAGTTGGTGGCCACCGCCGCCCGGGGGCTGGAGGAGGAGGTCCGGCAGGGTTTCCGGGTCTCCGTCGGCCGCGGGTTCGCGGGCCAGGTCGCGCTCACCCGCCAGCCGGTGATCATCCAGACCGTGACCGGCGACAACGTCGTCAACCCGGTGCTCCTCCAGACCGGGGTGCGGTCCCTCCTGGGCGTGCCGATCATGGCCCGGGGCAACCTCGTCGGTGTGCTGCACGTGGGCACCCTGTCCCCCCGAGAGTTCAACCTCGACGACGTCCGCCTGCTCGAACTGGTCGCCGACCGGGTCAGCCTGGCCAGCAGCGCCCGGGCGAACACCCTGGACCAGACCGCGGCCCTGGCCCTGCAACGGAGCCTGATCCCCGCCGAGCTGCCCCGCCTGCCCGACCTGGAACTGGCCGGCCGGTACGTCCCGGGTCACGCCTCCGGCGTCGGCGGCGACTGGTACGACGTCTTCCCCCTGCCGTCCGGCTGGCTGGGCGTGGTCGTCGGCGACGTCTCCGGGCACGGGCTCCAGTCGGCCGTGGTGATGGGCCGGGTCCGCAGCGCGCTGCGCGCCTACGCGCTGGTCTCCGACGACCCGGCGGAGGTGCTCACCCTGCTCGACCGGAAGGTGGTCCACTTCGAGGCCGGCAGCCTGACCACGGCGCTGTACGTGATGATCTCTCCCGACCGGGAGACCCTGCGCATCTCGGTGGCCGGCCACCCGCGCCCGGTGCTGGCCGCGCCCGGCCACCCGAACATCGTGCTCGACGCGCCCATCGATCCGCCGCTCGGCGCGGGCCGGATCCGGGCGCGCCGCGCCATGACGGCCGAATTCCTGCCCGGCTCGGTCCTGGTCGCCTACACCGACGGGCTGGTCGAGCGTCGCGGGGAGCTGTTCGACGCCGGCGTGGCCCGGCTGACCGCGGCCGTCCCGCTGGCTCCCGTCGACACGGTGGCCGCCACGGTCATGGACGCGCTGGACACCGAGCACCCCACCGACGACATCGCGCTGCTGGCCGTCCGCCGGCTGCCCCGGTAGCCCCGCGTCAGCCCGCCGGCCAGTTCCGCAGCAGGGCGTCGAGCGCGTCGAGCGTGCGGGACCAGCTGGCGTCGGTCGTACGCGGCGTGTGGCGGAAGCCGCCGGCCCGCTCCAGCGACACGTAGCCGTGGAAGGTGCTGTGCAGCAGGCGCACCGCGTCGGTCTGGTCGGGCTCGGCCAGCTGGTAACCGCGCAGGATCGCCCGGGTCATGTCGGCGTGCCGCCGTGCCGCGCTCGCCTCGGCCGTCTCCCGGTCGAGTTGCAGCTGTGCCGCGGCGTACCGGCCAGGGTGCTGGAGGGCGTAGCCGCGGTAGGCGTCGGCGAAGGCGACCAGCGCGTCCTTTCCCGCCCGGCCGGCGAGTGCCTCGGCGGCGCGGTCGGCCATCTCCGCCAGGGCCAGCATCGCCACCCGGACGCGCAGCTCCTGGGCGTTCCTGAGGTGGAAGTACAAGCTCGCGTCCTTCACCCCGAACCGGCGGGCCAGCGCCGAGACGGTGACGTTCTCGAAGCCGACCTCGTCGGCCATGTCCGCCGCCGCCAGGGTCAGGCGCTCGACCGTCAACCCCGTACGGGCCATGTGTCCCACCCCACGTCTAAATCTTCTAGCCTTTAACCTAGGAGGTCTAGGCTAGCGCCTATGACACCCCTGTCCGAGCCCGCCATCCGGGCTTCCTTCGTCAATTGCACCAAGGGCGAGGCGAAGCGCCTGGCCCTGCCCCGGGATCTGGCCGAGCGGCCGTGGGCCGACCTCGACTTCCTCGGCTGGCGGGACCCCGGCGCGGCCGAGCGGGCCTACCTGGTCGCCGAGTCCGGCGCCGGGCTGCTCGGGGTGGCCCTGCGGGTGGCGTCGCACGCCGGGCGGGCCCGGCGCAGCATGTGCTCGCTCTGCCTGACCACGCACACCGGGGACGGTGTCTCGCTGATGACCGCCCGCAAGGCCGGGCCGGACGGGCGGGCCGGCAACTCGGTCGGCAGCTACCTCTGCGCCGACCTCGCCTGCTCGCTCTACCTGCGCGGGAAGAAGAACGCCGGCCGCCGCCTCGACGAGTCCATCACGCTCGCCGAGAAGATCGACCGGACCGCCGCCAACCTGGCCGCCTTCCTCCAGCGGGTCGTCGAGTGACCGCGCACCCCACTCTATGTAGAGTAGCGATATAGTCCCGTCATGCGGTTGACGATCCCGGTGGCGAAGGTGCTCTCCGCGCTCCTCGCCGACCCCGAGGCCCCGCGCTACGGGCTCGACCTCATGAAGCTCACCGGCCTGCCCAGCGGCACCCTCTACCCGGTCCTGCACCGGCTCCAGGCGGCCGGCTGGCTCGCCGCCGACTGGGAGGACGTCGATCCGGTCGCTGCCGGCCGGCCCGCCCGCCGCTACTACCGGCTCACCGGCGAGGGGGTGCGTGCCGCCCGGCTGGCGCTGGCCGAGCTGCGCGCCCTCGCCCCGCCGGGCCGGGCGTCCCGGGGCGGCGCCGAGCCGACGGGAGCCCCGGCGTGGTGACGCGGCGGCTGGCCGTTCTCCTGCTCCGGCGGGCCGCGCGGCGCTGGCCGGCGGAGCTGCGCACCGCGCTGATCCGCGAGTGGGACGCGGAGCTGCACGTCCTGGCCGGCCACGGGCAACGGTGGCGGATGCTCCGCTTCGCGGCCAGCCTCGCCGCCAGCCGGGCCGATGCGCCGGTGGTCGACCGGGCCGTGCTGCACCGGCGGCTGCGGCGCACCGCCGGGGTGCTGCTGCTCGCCCCGCCGGCGTGCGTCACGGTCGTGCTGCTCGCCGCCGTGGTGATGAACCTGGCGTACGCCGTGCTCGACGTCCGGGTCGCCTGGGCGAGCGCCGTGCAGCTGCCGCTCTGGTCCGGCCTCACCGCCGGGGCGGGCGCGCTGCTCGCCCTCGCCGTAACCCGGGCCGCGCGGCGGACCGTACGCACCGGACAGCTGGCCACCGCGCTCGGCGTCGTGCTGCCGATCGGGCTGACCGTGACGGTGGTCCTCGCCGCGTTGGCCGGCCGGGGCGAGTCGGGCCTGCCGGGGACCGTACCCGGGCTCCTGCTCTGGCTCGCCGTGCTGGTGCCGGTCCTCTGGGGCGCGGGGGTCCTGGCGCGCCGGGGACGGACCCGGCTGGCCTGGTTCGTCGGGGTGCTCGGCGCACTGGTCGCGGCCGACGCGGCGGTCGTCCTGGCGGTGGTCTCCGCCATCCCGGCGACCCCCGTGGGGCCGGTCGCCGACGGTCTGCCCGCGGACACGGTGGACCGTGTCTCCGCCCCGCTGTGGCTGCTCACCTGCTGGACCGACTCGTCGTTCGGGCTGCCCCGCCCTACCGCCTGGGAACGGTTCCTCATCACCGACCAGGTGCTCGTCGAGCCCGTCTTCTACCTGGCCTGCACCCCGTACGCGGTGGCCTACACCGTCGCCGCCGCCCGGCCGGCGCCGGCCGTCGAACCCGTGCCGGAGCCCGTCCCGACATCCGCCTGACGCCGGCGGCCGGCCCGCCGCACGACGGGCCGACCCGGTCGGGTCAGCTCTCCCAGGCCGCGATCCGGCCGGCTCGCTCGTAGTGCCGGACCAGCTCCGCGTCGATCCGCTCGGCCCGGGCCTCGGTGAGCACCACGGCGGGGTCCTGCCAGGACCGCGCCGCGAGCATCCGGTGGCGCAGGCCGGCCGGGGGATGGGTGGCGAACAGCGACATCTCCTCCCGGACGGAGAGTTGGCGCACCAGCGGCAGCCGGTCGACCGCCGCGGCCAGCGAGCGGGCCGTCCCGGCCCGCCAGGCCGCCGGCCCGCGCCCGCCCCGGGCCGCCTGCCGCACCACCAGCGCCACCGACTCGGTGCTGAGCAGCACGTCGAGCAGGCGGGTGGCGCCCGCCGTGCCCGCCGCCCGGGCGGCCATCTCGTCGGCCAGGTACTCCGCCCGCTGGCTCCCGCGCAGCGCGGTGGCGGCCAGCGCCAGGTGGCCGACGAAGAGCAGCCGGGACAGCGCCCAGGACACCATCCGGCCCAGCCACTCGCCGATCAGCACGATGAAGCCCGCGTCGTGCGTGCCGGGCGCCGGCCGGAACAGGTCGGCGGCGCTGCCGAGCATCGTCAGGGCCGGCTGGGTGAGCGGACCACGCCGTACGTCGCCGTTGACGAAGTGGCCCAGCTCGTGACCGAGCAACGCCACGCGCGCCGGCCCGTCGAGTGCGCCCCACAGCGGCAGTCCGAGGCAGAGCAGCCGCCGCCGGCGCAGGCCCACCGCGGTCGCGTACGCGTTGAGGTCGTTGTCGACCCCCAGCACCTGCGGCACCGGCGCGCCGATCCGGGTCGCCACCTCCTCGACCAGGGCATGCAGCTCGGGCGCCTCGGCGCGGGTGAGCACGTCCACGTCCGGCGGGACGCGGCCGAAGCGGGGGCGCAGCGCCAGCGCCAGCCCGATGAAAGCCAGCCCCAGGACGACCGCGAAGTTCGGGAACGGGTACGCGAACAGCAGCCACACCCCGGTCACCGCGAGGGCCAGCACCCCGGCCAGGAGCAGTACGGAGATGCCGACGGTCAGCGCGCCGGCCAGGCTCCACCCGGCCGACTCCAGGGGCCGGCCGACCAGGGCCGCGTACTGCTGGCGGGTCAGCCGGGCGGCCAGCCGGTGGGTCCGTCGGTCGATCCAGGACCAGCCCAGCTCGGGTGCCTGGCGGGCCCGGTCGTATCCGTCGAGGTTCCACTCGCAACCGGCGCACCAGGGCAGCGCCTCGCGGATCGAGACCGTCGCAGCCCCGCACTTCGGACACGTTTCCGTGCCCGCCAACGTGGTGATCATGAGCGGTGATCCTGTCGGGAACGGGCCGCCGCGGGTACCGGCTGTTCGGGGGAGGCGCCGGTCAGCGGGGGCAGGGCAGCCGCTCCAGCGGCGCGGGGGTGGCCCCCGGGCGCACCGACTGGGCGAAACAGCCGGCCGCCTCGGCCCGCTGCCAGCCGAACACCGACGCGGCGGTCTTCGCCACGCGTACCCGGAAGACCAGCCGGACCTCGGCGACACCCGCCGCCGCCGAGAGGACGTCGACGCCGTCCACGGTGTCGGCGGCAAGCCGCAGGTCGGCCTCCCGCGCCGCCGGCTCGGCCAGCAGGAGGGTCCGGGTGCGCTGGGCGGTGGCCGTCACCTCCCGGTCGGCCCGGCGTTCCAGCCGGTGCTGGGACCGGTCCCGCAGCAGCGGAACCCCCAGCGTCAGACCGACCGCCACGAGCACCGCCAGCGCCGTGGCGGCCACCAGCCCCCGCCGGCGTGCCGACCGTCGTCCCCCGAACCGCACCCCGGGATTGTGCGCCCTCGACCCGGCAGCCGGCTGCCCCGTCTTCCGCCGTTCCGGCCCGGAACCGCTCTGACCAGGTCTACTGTGGAGGACATCGGCGACTATTTACGCCGTTCCGGTGGCGGCCGGGCGGTTCGCGGTGCACAGTGATCGCATGAGCGACGACGGACGTGGTGGCGGGCACTACTACTGGTGCACCCGCCACCACCGGGTCGAGACCGATGCCGACGTGTGTCCCGCGAAGCACGTTCTCGGACCGTACGCCTCAGCCGCCGATGCGGAGAACGCCCTGCAGCAGGTGCGGGAGCGCAACGAAGCGTGGGAGGCCGAGGACGCCCGTTGGGCCGGGGAGGACAGGTAGACGGCGCGGGACGGCCCGCGTCGAGGTGATCCGTGCTCCGCGAGGGCGAGAGCACGTCCCCAGGAAAGGGAACCGAGATGGCCGAAGCACAGCAGGCCACCCGCCCGGCCGCGAAACGGACGACCGCGAAGAGGACCACCGCGGGCAGGACGACGGCTACCAAGGCGTCCCCGAACGCCTCCGGCGCCGGCGCCGGTCGGGTGCCGGCGAAGAAGGCCGCCGCGAAGAAGGCGACCGCCAGGAAGGCCGTGTCGGCGGCACGGAAGGCGCCTGCGAAGAAGGCGCCGGCCACGAAGACCACCGCCAAGAAGGCCCCCGCCAAGAAGACCACCGCGAAGAAGACCACCACGGCGCAGAAGGCGGCCGCGAAGAAGACGACGGCGGCGAAGAAGACCACCGCGGCGAGGAAGACGACGACCGCGGCGAAGCGGACGACGGCGACCGCGGCCAAGCGGACCACGGCGACCGCGGCGAAGCGGACCACGGCGGCGAAGAAGGCCCCCGCCAAGAAGACCACGGCCGCGAAGAAGACCACCGCCGCCAAGAAGGCGCCCGCCAAGAAGACCACCGCCTCGACGCGTCCCGCGGCGCGCAAGACGGCGGCGAAGAAGGCGCCCGCCAAGAAGGCCACCACCGCGAAGAAGACCACCGCGGCGAAGAAGGCCCCGGCCAAGAAGACGACGGCCGCCCGGAAGACCACCGCGCGCAAGGCGCCGGCGCGCAAGGCCACCGCCTGACGGGGTTCGCCGTCCGCTGACCGGCGCGCGCCGGTCAGCGGATCACGCGGGGCGCTGTCAGGATTGACCCCGTGGTGATCCGACGCGTACTGGCGCCCCGCATCGACTTCGGCGCGCTGCGCCGCGAGCTGGGACTTTCCGAAGACTTCCCGGCCGCGGCGCAGCGCGAGGCCGACGCGGCCGCCGCAGCGCCGCTGCCGGCCGTCGCCGACCGGACCGACGTCCCCTTCGTCACCGTCGATCCGGCGGCGTCGCGCGACCTCGACCAGGCCATGCACCTCGCCCGCCGTCCCGGTGGCGGTTTCCGCATCCGGTACGCGATCGCCGACGTGTTCACCCACGTCCGACCCGGCGGGGCGCTCGAGGCGGAGACGTGGCGCCGGGGCCAGACCGTCTACCTGCCCGACGGGAACGTGCCGCTGCACCCGCACACGCTCAGCGAGGGGGCGGCCAGCCTGCTGCCCGACGCCGACCGGGCCGCGGTGCTGTGGACCATCGACCTGGACGCCGACGGCGGCACGGTCGCCGTCACCCTCGAACGGGCCCGGGTGCGCAGCCGGGCCAAGCTCGACTACTCGGGCGTGCAGCGCGACGCCGACGCCGGCCGCCTGCCCGAGCCGATCGCCCTGCTGCCCGAGATCGGCGCCCTGCTCACCGCCCGCGGGCTGCGCCGGGGAGCGATCAACCTGCCGCTGCCCGAGCAGGACGTCGAGCCGGACGGCGACGGCTGGCGGCTGGTGCTGCGCGGGCCGGGCCCCATGGAGGAACACAACGCCCAGATCTCCCTGCTGACCGGGATGGCCGCCGCCGACATCATGCTGGCCGGCCGGATCGGCCTGCTCCGCACGATGCCGCCGCCCCGGCCCGAGGCGGTCGACCGGTTGCGGCTGGCCGCCGGGCCGCTCGGCGTGCCCTGGCCGGCCGGCGCGACGGTCGGCGCGGTGCTCGCCGGGCTGGACGCCTCGCAACCCCGGGCGGCGGCCTTCGTCGACCAGGCCGCCGAGCTGATGCGCGGCGCCGCGTACACGGCGTTCGACGGCGAGTTGCCCGAGCAGCCGGAACACGGCGGGGTGGCCGCCGTGTACGCCCACGTCACGGCGCCGCTGCGCCGGCTCGCCGACCGGTACGCCACCGAGGCATGCCTGGCCCTGCACGAGGGCCGCGAGGTGCCCGACCACGTCCGCGCCGCGCTGCCGAAGCTGCCCGAGGTGATGGCGACCACCGACCGGACCGCGTCCGCGGCCACCCGGGGCGCGGTCGAGCTGGCCGAAGCCGTGCTGCTGGCGCACCGGGTGGGCGAGACCTTCGAGGCGGCGGTGGTGGACGTCGACGAGCCGCGCCCGGCGGGCAACGGCCGTCCGGGGCGGCAGCCCGGCGGCACGGTCGCCCTGGACGAGCCGCCGGTGCGCGCCCGCTGCACCGGCGACCTGCCGCTCGGCGAGCGCGTCCGGGTCCGCCTGACCGCCGCCGACCCGGTCCAGCGCAAGGTCGCCTTCGAGAAGGCGTGAGGCCGGGAGCGCGGGGATTCTCACAGCGCCCGGCCGCGCCGCCTCGCGGTGACCTTTGCGAGGATGACCCGTATGGCTTACGACGCGACCACCCTGCCCGACGTCTCCGGGCTGACCGTCGGCATCATCGGTGGCACCGGCGACCAGGGGCGGGGCCTCGCCTACCGGTTCGCCCGGGCCGGGCAGACCGTGCTGATCGGCTCCCGCGCCGCCGACCGGGCCGCCCAGGCCGCCGCCGAGATCGCCGCCCTGCCCGGCGTGCCGGCCGGCGCCACCGTGTCCGGCGCGGACAACGACGAGGTCGCCCGCCGCAGCGACGTGGTCATCATCGCGGTGCCGTGGGACGGCCACGCCGCCATCGTCGGTGCGCTGGCCGGCCCACTCGCCGGAAAGATCGTCATCGACTGCGTCAACCCGCTCGGCTTCGACAAGCAGGGCCCGTACGCGCTGACCGTCGCCGAGGGCAGCGCCGTGCAGCAGGCCGCCGGGCTGCTGCCCGACTCCCGGGTCTGCGCCGCGTTCAACCACGTCAGCGCGCCCCTGCTGGCCGACCCCGAGGTCGACCGGATCGACCTGGACGTGCTGATCTGCACCGAGGACCGGGAGCTGGTCGGCGTGGTCGCCGCGCTCGCCGCCCGGATCCCCGGGATGCGGGGCATCTACGCCGGCCGGCTGCGCAACGCCCACCAGATCGAGGCGTTCACCGCCAACCTGATCGCGATCAACAAGCGCTACAAGGCGCACGCCGGCATCCGCGTCACCGACCTGTGACGTCGTACCCGTGCGGCACCCAGTTCTTCGTGGTCTGACCGGCCGGGCGGCGCAGCCCGGGAGCCGCGCCGCCCGGCGTGCGGGTCAGAAGGTGTGCTCGGCGGCCGGGAACTGGCCGCCGCGCACCTCCTCGGCGTAGCGGCGGGTCGCGTCGGTCAGCGCGCCGGCCAGGTCGGCGTAGCGCTTCACGAAGCGCGGGGCCTTGCCGGTGCGCAGCCCGGCCATGTCCTGCCAGACCAGCACCTGCCCGTCGGTGTCCGGGCCGGCGCCGATGCCCACCGTCGGGATGCGCAGCTCGGCGGTGATCCGCTTCGCCACCTCGCCGGGGACCATCTCCAGCACCACCGCGAAGGCGCCCGCCTCGGCCACCGCACGGGCGTCGGCGACGACCTCCTCGGCGGTGTCGCCCCGGCCCTGCACCCGGTAGCCGCCCAGGGTGTGCTCGCTCTGCGGGGTGAAGCCGATGTGCGCCATCACCGGGATGCCCGCGCCGACGATCGCCTCGATCTGGGCGGCGCAGCGCCGGCCGCCCTCCAGCTTCACCGCGTGGCAGCCGCCCTCCTTCATGAACCGCACCGCGGTCCGCAGCGCCTGCGTCGGCCCCTCCTCGTAGGAGCCGAACGGCAGGTCACCGACGATCAGCGACTGCCGGGTCGCCCGCACCACCGCGCGGACCAGGGGGAGCAGTTCCTCGGCGGTCACCGGCAGGGTGGTCTCGTAGCCGAAGACGTTGTTCGCCGCCGAGTCGCCCACCAGCAGCACCGGGATCCCCGCCTGGTCGAAGATCGAGGCGGTGTACTGGTCGTACGAGGTGAGCATCGCCCAGCGCTCGCCGCGCTCCTTGGCGGCGATCAGGTCGCGGGTGCGGACCCGTCGGGTGGCCGGCCCGCCGTAGAGGGCGGTCACCTCGGTCGGGGTGGACTCCACCATGACTCTCTCCTTCCTCGAGGCCGCGTTCGCGGTCCCCGGGTTCCGCCGCGATCGTCGCACCGGGGCACCGGCCGGGGGCAGGGCGGAGTGGAGGATTTCACTCCCGGCGCGGCTCGGGTCAGCCGTCCTCGCGCCACCGGTTGGTGACCGGCAGCCGCCGGTCCCGGCCGAACGCCTTCATGGAGATCTTGGTGCCCGGGGCGGACTGGCGGCGCTTGTACTCGGCGGTATCCACCATCCGCAGCACCCGGTCGACGACCGCCGGGTCGTGGCCGGACGCGATGAGTCCCTCCCGCCCCAGGTCGCCGTCGACGTAGCCGATCAGGATCGGGTCGAGCACGTCGTACTCCGGCAGGCTGTCGCTGTCGAGCTGGCCCGGGCTCAGCTCCGCCGACGGCGGCTTGCCGATCGAGTTCGCCGGGATCGGCGGCGTCTCGCCGCGCCGCTCGGCATCGGCGTTGCGCCACTTGGCCAGCCGCCAGATCAGCGTCTTCCAGACGTCCTTGACCGGGTTGTAGCCGCCCACCGAGTCGCCGTACAGGGTGGAGTAGCCCACCGCCAGCTCGCTCTTGTTGCCGGTGGTGAGGACCAGGTGGCCCTCCTGGTTCGACAGCGCCATGAGGATCACGCCGCGGACGCGGGCCTGGAGGTTCTCCACGGCCACGCCGGAGAGCGACAGGTTGGCCAGGAAGGCGTCCACCATGGGCTGGATCGGCTCGACCCGGAAGTCGAGGCCGGTGCGCTTGGCCAGCTCCTCGGCATCGGCGCGGGAGTGCTCGGAGGAGTGCTGGCTGGGCAGCGACACCCCGACCACCCGCTTCGCGCCGAGCGCGTCGACGGCGAGCGCCGCCACCACCGCCGAGTCGATGCCGCCGGACAGGCCGAGCACCACCGACGGGAACCGGTTCTTGTTGACGTAGTCACGCAGGCCCAGCACCAGCGCCTGCCAGACCTCCGCCTCGTCGGCGACCTGGGCGATGATCCCGCCGACCGCGACCTCGCCCAGGGGCGCCGGCGGGAGCATGTCGCTGACCTTGGCCCGGACGATGCGCATGTCGTCGGCGACCTCCTCGCCGCCGACCGACTCCTTGGCCGCCGGCAGCTCCACGTCGTGCACCAGCAGGTGCTCGACGAACTGGGGCGCCCGGGCGAGCAGCGTGCCGTTCGCGTCGACGATCATCGAGTCGCCGTCGTAGACCAGCTCGTCCTGGCCGCCGACCATGTTCACGTACGCGACCGTGGCGGCCGCCTCGGCCGCCCGGCGGCGCACCAGCGGCAGCCGGATGTCGTCCTTGTTCAGCTCGTACGGCGAGCCGTTGATGTTGAGCACCAGCCCCACGCCCGCCTGCCGGGCCACCGCGAACGGCCCGCCGGCCTGCCACAGGTCCTCGCAAATGGTCAGCGCCACGTCCACCCCGCCGATCCGGACCACGGTCAGCGCGTCGCCGGGGACGAAGTAGCGGTCCTCGTCGAACACGCCGTAGTTCGGCAGGTGGTGCTTGAAATAGGTTGCCGCCACCGCCCCGCCGTGCAGCAGCGCGGCCGCGTTGCGGGCCCCCTTGCCCGGCTCGGCGTCGGCGCTGACCTGCGGCGGGCCGTCCGCGTCGAGGTAGCCGACCAGGACCGGCAGGTCACCGAGGCCGTCGGCGGCCAGGTCGGCGGCGAGCCGGTGCAGCGCGGCCCGCGAGGCGGCCACGAACGACCGGCGGAAGACCAGGTCCTCCACGGGATAGCCGGTCAGCATCAGCTCCGGGAAGAGGGCGAGCTGGGCGCCGGCGTCGGCGGCCCTGCGGGCCCAGCCGCGGACCAGGTCGGCGTTGCCGGCGATGTCGCCGACCGTCGGGTCGACCTGGCACAGGGCGAGACGCAGCGTGGGCATGACCTCATCTTGCCCCAGCCGGAGGGCCCGAATCCGACCGGACGCGGGAGACGCCGGGGGCGTAACGTCGGCGTAACGAGCCCGGTGGAGACTGGGCGGTCAGGCGCGGCCGGCCCGACCGGTGCGGACGTACGTGTCACGAGGGGTGGAAGTGGACCGTCAGCAGGAGTTCGTCCTCCGTACGCTGGAAGAGCGGGACATCCGGTTCGTCCGGCTGTGGTTCACCGACGTGCTCGGCACGCTCAAGAGCGTGTCGGTGGCCCCCGCGGAGCTGGAGGCGGCCTTCGAGGAGGGCATCGGCTTCGACGGCTCGGCCATCGAGGGCTTCGCCCGGGTCTTCGAGTCGGACATGGTCGCCATGCCCGACCCGACGACCTTCCAGGTCTTCCCCTTCGAGGGCGGGGTCAGCGGCGAGAGCGCCCGGATGTTCTGCGACATCCTGCTCCCCGACGGCAGCCCGTCCTGGGCCGACCCTCGGCACGTGCTGCGCCGGGCGCTCTCCCGGGCGGCCGAGAAGGGCTTCACCTTCTACACCCACCCCGAGATCGAGTTCTTCCTGCTGGAGAACGGGCCGCAGGACGGCTCAGTGCCGATCCCGGTCGACACCGGCGGCTACTTCGAGCACACCACCCACGCGGTGGCCCGCGACTTCCGCCGGCAGGCCGTGCTGGCGCTGGAGCGGATCGGCATCTCGGTGGAGTTCAGCCACCACGAGGTGGCCCCCGGCCAGCAGGAGATCGACCTGCGCTACGCCGACGCGCTCACCACCGCCGACAACATCATGACCTTCCGGCACGTGGTGAAGGAGGTCGCGCTCTCCACCGGCGTGCAGGCCAGCTTCATGCCGAAGCCCTTCACCGACCAGCCGGGCAACGGCATGCACACCCACCTGTCGCTGTTCGAGGGGGAGCGCAACGCGTTCCACGACGCCGGCGACCCCATGAAGCTCTCCAAGGTGGCCAAGTCGTTCATCGCCGGGCTGCTCACCCACGCCCGGGAGTACACGGCCGTCACCAACCAGTGGGTCAACTCCTACAAGCGGCTCTTCCCGCAGGCGCTGCCGGACCGGATCACGGAGAGCCCCGCGTACGTCTGCTGGGGCCACCTGAACCGGTCCGCGCTGGTCCGCGTGCCCGCCTACGGCAAGCCGAACTCGGCCCGGGTCGAGGTCCGCTCGCTGGACTCGGCGACCAACCCCTACCTGGCCTTCGCGGTCATGCTCGGCGCCGGCCTCAAGGGCATCGAGGAGGGCTACGAGCTGCCGCCGGGCGCCGAGGACGACGTCTGGTCGCTGAGCACCGCCGAGCGCCGCGCCATGGGCTACCCGGCGCTGCCGGAGAACCTGGCCGAGGCGATCGACGTGATGGCCGGCTCCGAGCTGGTCGCCGAGGTGCTCGGCGAGCACGTGTTCGACTTCTTCCTGCGCAACAAGCGGGCCGAGTGGGAGCAGTACCGCCGCGAGGTCACCCCCTACGAGCGGCAGCGCTACCTGTCGCTCTAGATCACGGTGGTGCGGTGCCGCTATCGTCTGCGGCACCGCCCGGCAGCCGCGCCGGGAGGGCGGAGCCGGGGAGGGCGTTCGGTGCTGGGAGACCTGCTCAACGGGGCGTGGCAGAGCATCGTGTTCGGGGTCGTCGGGGTGGCGCTGATGGCCGCCGGCTTCCTGCTGGTCGACCTGCTCACCCCGGGCCGGCTGCGGGAGCTGATCTGGGTGCGGCGCAACGGAAACGCGGCGCTGCTGCTCGCCGCCAACCAGCTCGGCATCGCCGGCATCGTCTTCACCGCGATCCTCACCAGCTACAGCTCCTTCGGCAAGGGACTGGCCTCCACCGTGGTCTTCGGCCTGGTCGGCCTGCTCGTGATGGCGCTGGCCTTCCTCGTGCTCGACCTGCTCACCCCCGGCCGGCTCGGCGACATCATCTGCGCCGACGAGCCGCACCCGGCGGCCCGGGTCAGCGCCGCCACCCACTTCGGCGCCGCGCTGATCGTCTGCGCCTGCATCGCCTGAGCGGTGTCGTACCGGGGGCATAGCCTCCGGGCGTGAACCGCACCGACCGTCTCTACGCCCTGGTGGAGGAGCTGCGGGCGGTCTCGCCCCGGCCGCGCAGCGCCCGGTGGCTGGCCGGGCGCTTCGAGGTCAGCACCCGCACCATCGAGCGGGACATCACCGCGTTGCAGGGCGCCGGGGTGCCGATCTGGGCCGAGCCGGGCCGCACCGGTGGCTACGTGGTGGACCGGGCCCGCACCCTCCCCCCGGTCAACCTGACCCCGGGCGAGGCCGTGGCCATGGCCGTCGCGCTGCATCGGCTGGGTGGCACGCCGTTCGCCCCGGCCGCCGGCGCGGCGCTGCGCAAGCTGGTCGCCGTGATGCCGCCCGCCGACGCCGCCGAGGCGCACCGTCTCGCCGGCCGGGTGCACCTGATGGATGGCGGGCCGGCCACGCCCGTCCCGGCCGCCGTCGCCGACGCGGTCGCCGCGCGGCGGGTGCTCCGCCTTCGGTACGCGGACCGGGCCGGCGCCACCTCGGCCCGCGACGTGGAGCCGCTGGCCTACCTGGGCAACGTGACACACTGGTACCTGGTGGGGTGGTGCCGGCTGCGCGACGGGCTGCGCTGCTTCCGCACCGACCGGATCGTGGCGGTGCGCCCGCTTGCCGAGCCGGTGACCCGGGAGCTGCGCCCCGACGACCTGGACATCCCCGCCGGGCGGGTCCGTCCACTGAGCCTGGTCTGAATTCTCGGCTTCCCGGGGAAACACCGACAGGACGGTGTCGCGGAGGTCGCCGAGGCTGACTCCTGACGACGCGGGCCGACCGGCCGGCGCGAACCTCAGGAGGAAGCATGTCCAGCACGCCCGTGACCTGGTTCGAGATCGGCTCCGACCGCCCCGCCGAGGTCGAGCGCTTCTACGCCGACCTGTTCGGCTGGGCCTTCGAGGAGCAGGGCGGCCCGGGCGCGTCGTACCGGCAGACGGCGGCCGGCGGGGAGCGTGGCATCGGTGGCGCGATCCGGGCCACCGACGGCAGCACGCCGAACTACGCGATCTTCTACGCCGAGGTCGCCGACGTGGCGGAGACCTGCCGGCGGGCCGAGGCGGCCGGCGGCAAGGTGCTGGCGCCGCCGCGCAGCGCGCCCAGCGGCCTGACCCACGCCCAGCTGCTCGACCCGTCGGGCAACCACATCGGCGTCTTCACCCCGCCGGTGGCCGGATGAGCATTCTGGTGCGGGTGTCGTCGCCGTGACGACAACACACGCACCCGAAGCGCTGGTTCGGCGGGTGGCCCCGCCGGTGCCGGCCGGGAGGGAGGTGCGGCCGGTGAGGAGGCGGCGGGGCCACCCGGGTCACCTGCCCCAGCGGCCGTCCCCGCCGCGGGGGCCGTGACCGCCCGGGCCCGGGAAGACGCCGGCCTCGGCGGCCTTCAGCACCGCGTCGGCCTGCTCCTGGGTGAGCTTGCCGTCCTTGACGGCCTGGTCCAGGCGGTCCTTCAGCGCGGCCTGCCGGTCCCCGGTCGACGGCCGCTCGGGCCGGTCGGCCTGGCGCTGCTCGCGCAGCTTCTCCAGCGCCGCGGTGACCTTGTCGGTCGGGACACCCAGTTCCTTGGCGAGCGACTCGGCGAACTCGGCCTGCCGGTCGGCCCGCTGCTGCTGTCGGTCGGTGCCCTGGTCGGTGCTCGTGCTGGCGCTCGGTGTCGGGCTCGGGCTCTTGTGGTCGGCGAGCGCCACCGTCGGGGCGGCGATCCCGACGCCGAGCACGCCGGCGGCGGCCAGGCCGGCCAGCAGGTGCTTCCTCGACATCCTGCGGATCATGCGGTTCTCCTGTTCGGTGGTGGTGCGATGACGTCACCGACAGTGACCGGCGTAGCTGGGGGCAACCCGTGGCGAACCTGTCAGCGCGCTGGCAATCGCGCCCGAGAACCGGGACAAACCAGTTGCGACGGGCTGCGCGGGCCGGGAGGGTGGGCCGGTCACCGACGGAAGGCGAAGCCGCATGACGAACCCCTCCATCCGTGAGATCACGCTGCCGGAACCGCGCTCGGGGCCGTACGGGATCACCGCCGGCCCGGACGGCGCGCTCTGGCTGACGCTGGCCGGGACGGGCGGTGTCGCCCGGGTCGCGCCGGACGCGGAGGTGCGCACCCACCTGGCCGACCCGGCGGAGAGCCGCCCGCTGATCATCACCACCGGCCCGGACGGCGCGCTCTGGTACACCCGCTCCGGGGACGACCGGCTGGGCCGGATCACCGTCGACGGGGAGACCAGCTCCGTCGCGCTCCCGCCGGGGACCGCGCCGTGCGGCCTCGCCGCCGGCCCGGACGACGCCCTCTGGTACGCCGGGATGGGCGACGACACCGTCGGCCGGGTCACCGTCGACGGGGCGGTCACCACGTTTCCGCTGCCGGTCGCCAAGGGTTTCCCCTCGATGCTGGCGGCCGGGCCGGACGGCGCTCTCTGGCTCACCCTCAACCAGGCGAACGGGATCGCCCGGGTCGCCCTGGACGGCCGGGTGACCGTGCATTCCCTGCCGACGGAGGCCGCCGGACCGGTCGGCATCACCCTCGGCGGCGACGGGGCGCTCTGGTTCGTCGAGATCGCCGCCGGCCAGCTCGGCCGGATCACCCCGGACGGCCGGATCGACGAGTTCCCGTTGCCGGACCGGGCGGCCCGCCCGCACGCCATCGTCGCCGACCCGGCCGGCGGCTGCTGGTTCACCGAGTGGGGCGCCAACCGCATCGGCCACATCGACGAGGCGGGCCGCATCACCGGTCACGCCCTGCCCACCCCGCAGTCCGAACCGCACGGCCTGACGGTCACCCCCGACGGCACCGTCTGGGTCGCTCTGGAAACCGGCGCGGTCGCCCACCTCACCCCCTGACGGGGGTTCAGCGGACCGCGGGGGTGACCGTGAGGGTGCCGGTGGTGGCGTCGAGGACGGCGGGCGTCCCCACCGGGACGGTCAGCTGGTCGGGGCCGTGGCCGATGGGGAGGCCGCCGAGGACGGGGACGCCGAGGTCGCCGAGGCGCTCGGTGAGCACGTCCGTGATCGTGGTGTCCCAGCCGTCGGCGCACTCGGTGAACTGGCCCACCGCCACCCCGGCGATCCCGTCCAGGGCGCCGCAGCGGCGCAGGTGGGTGAGCATCCGGTCGACCTTGTACGGCGGCTCCTCCACCTCCTCGACCAGCAGCACGGCCCCGGTCAGGTCGGGCATGTCCGGGGTGCCGATCGACGCCGTGATCAGGCACAGGTTGCCGCCGAGCAGCCGCCCCTCGGCCCGCCCGGGCACCCGGACCGCGTACGTCTCCTCCTCCTTCACCGCCTCGATGGTCACCGGTTCGGTGGTCATCAGCGCGGTGTGCAGCGACTCCGCCGAGCGCAGCGGGGTGCGCTCGTCCCGCCACGCCGCGCCGGGGCCGTGCACGCCGGCCAGCCGGGCGCCCCGCCACAGCGCGAACTGCAGCGCCGTGATGTCGGAGAAGCCCGCCACCACCTTCGGGTCCCGGCGGACCGCCGCCATGTCGATCAGGTCGACCACCCGCTGCGCGCCGTAGCCGCCCCGGGTGCAGATCACCCCGCGGATCTCGGGGTCGGCGAAGGCGGCGTTCAGGTCGGCGGCCCGCAGCTCGTCGGCGCCGGCCAGGTAGCCCTGCCGGGCGTACGCGTGCGGCGCGGGCACGGGGCGCAGCCCCCAGCCGGTGAGCAGCTCGATGCCGCGGGCCACCCGCTCCGGGCGGGTGGGGCCGGAGGGCGAGACCAGCATCACCCGGTCGCCGGGGCGTAGGACCGGTGGGCGCAGGCAGTCGTCGGTGGGCACGACGGGAGCCTAGTGCGGCCGAGCCGGACCGGCCGTCGCCGGGCGTACCGGATAGCCTCGACGTCGTGGCGACCGCGCTGGTGATCGAGAACGACCCGACCGACGACCTCCGCCGCTTGGGGGAGTGGCTCACCGAGGGGGGCCTGGACCTGTTCGTGCTGCGCCCGCACGCGGGTGACGAGCTTCCCGCCGACCTCGACGGCTACGTCGCGCTCGTGGTGCTCGGCGGCGAGCAGCAGGCCTACCGGCTGCCCGACGGCAGCCCCGGCGCGCCCTGGTTCCCCGCGCTGGAGGGGCTGCTGCGCAAGGCGGTCCGGCAGCGGATTCCCACCCTCGGGGTCTGCCTCGGCGGGCAGCTGCTGGCCACCGCCCACGCCGGGCAGGTCGAGCGCAGCCCGTCCGGGCCGGAGGTGGGGCCCGCGGTGGTGGGCAAGCGGGACGCCGCCGAGACCGACCCGCTCTTCCGGTACGTGCCGTTGATGCCGGACGTGCTCCAGTGGCACACCGACGAGATCACCGCGCTGCCGCACGGGGCCACCCTGCTGGCCGCCTCGACCCGCTACCCGCACCAGGCGTTCCGCCTCGGCGACCGGGCCTGGGGCCTCCAGTTCCACATCGAGTGCGACACCGCCATGATCGCCGACTGGGCCCGCGACTCGGAGCTGCTGGCCGAGCTGGGCTACGACCCGGAGCTGGTGGTGGCCGCCTGCGACCGGGCGATGGCCGACGTGGAGGAGGTCTGGCAGCCGTTCGCCGTCCGGTTCGCCGCCCTCGCGCTCGGCGAGCTGGAGGGCGTCACCATCCGCCCCACCCTGCCGCTGCTCGGGCACTGAGATGGCCCGACCGGCCCGCGGGCGCCTGGCCCGCTACGGGTTCGCCGAGGGCGACGGCTCGGCGCGCGCCGCCGACCTGCTCGGGCCGGACGGGCTCGGCCTGTGGCGCGTCGAGGAGCAGGAACCCACCGACGAGGCGGCCGGTGAGCTGCTCGCCGCCCTGTCCCGGGCCGCCGACCCCGACCTGGCGCTGCGCCAGCTGCACCGCATCGTCGAGGCGGAACGGCGTACCGGGGAGAAGCCCGCGGTGCTGGACGCGCTCGCCGCCGACCCGGGGCTGCGCCGCCGCCTGGTCGCGGTCCTCGGCGCCTCGTCGGCGCTCGGCGACCACCTGGTGGCCCACCCCGACCAGTGGCCCGTGCTGGCCACCGAGGCGGACGGGCTCGCGCCTTCCGCCGACGGCCGGCTCGACCTGGCCGCGGGCGCCCGGCTGACCGCCGGCACCGGCCCGATCCCGGCGCTGCGGCAGGCGTACCGGTTGGCGCTGCTGCGGATCGCGGCGGCCGACCTGACCGGCGGCCGCGGCCTGGAGCAGACCATGGCGGCGCTGTCCGGGCTCGCCGACGCCACCCTGGCCGCCGCCCACGACATCGCCGTCGACGAGTTGCCGGAGGGCACGGCCCGGCCCCGGCTGGCCGTGGTGGCGATGGGCAAGTGCGGGGGCGACGAGCTCAACTACGTCTCCGACGTCGACGTCATCTTCGTCGCCGCCACCGACGACGACCTGGCCGCCGCGACCCAGGTCGCCACCCGGCTCATCCACATCTGCGGGCTGGTGGCCTGGCCGGTCGACGCCGCGCTGCGTCCCGAAGGCAACCGCGGGCCGCTGGTCCGGACCCTCGCCAGCCACCTGGCCTACTACCGCCGCTGGGCCCGCACCTGGGAGTTCCAGGCGCTGCTCAAGGCCCGGCCGGCGGCCGGCGACCTGGCG
This sequence comes from Micromonospora sp. NPDC005305, assembly GCF_040607315.1. NCBI lineage: Bacteria > Bacillati > Actinomycetota > Actinomycetes > Micromonosporales > Micromonosporaceae > Micromonospora > Micromonospora sp. NPDC005305. The sequence continues at coordinate 185,880 of NZ_JBEXGL010000012.1, forward strand.
CTGGCCCGCGAATGGATCGACGCGCTCGCCCCGCTCGTCTGGACCGCCGCCGAGCGGCCGGAGGCCGTCGAGGACGTCCGGGCGATGCGCCGGAAGATCATCGACCACATCCCGCCGAAGGAGCTGGAACGCGAGATCAAGCGCGGCCCGGGCGGGCTGCGCGACATCGAGTTCGCCGTCCAGCTGCTCCAGCTCGTGCACGGCCGGGTCGACGAGTCGCTGCGGGCGCCGGGCACCATCCCCGCGCTGCGCGCCCTGGTCGCCGGCGGCTACGTGGGCCGCGCCGACGGCGAGGCGCTGCTGCGCGGCTACCGCTTCCTGCGCGGCGTCGAGCACCGCCTCCAGCTCCAGGGCCTGCGCCGCACCCACACCGTGCCGACCGAGCCGGCCGCGCTGCGGTGGCTGGCCGCCGCGCTCGGCTACGCGGCCACCCCGGGCCGCAGCGCCGTCGAGGAGTTCCGCGCCGAGTGGGTCATCCACGCCACCGAGGTACGCCGGCTGCACGCCAAACTGCTCTACCGGCCGCTGCTGGAGTCGGTCGCCCGGGTGCCCGCCGAAGGGCTGCGGCTCACCCCGGAGGCGGCCCGCCGCCGGCTGGAGATCCTCGGCTTCGCCGACCCCGCCGGTGCGCTGCGGCACCTGCAGGCGCTCACCGGCGGGGTGAGCCGCACCGCCGCCATCCAACGCACCCTGCTGCCGGTGCTGCTCAGCGAGTTCGCCGACGCGCCCGAACCGGACCGGGGGCTGCTCAACTACCGGCAGGTCTCCGACAAGCTCGGCAGCACCCCCTGGTACCTGCGCCTGCTGCGCGACTCCGGCCCGGTGGCCCGCCGCCTGGCCCGGGTGCTCTCCTCCTCCCGGTACGCCGCCGACCTGCTGGCCCGGGAGCCCGAGGCGTTGCGGCTGCTGGCCGAGGACACCGAGCTGACCCCGCGCCCCCGCGAGGTGCTCGGCGAGGGCTTCACCGCCGCGGCGGCCCGGCACGACGACCCGGTCGAGGCGACCCGCGCCGTACGCGCGCTGCGCCGCCGCGAGCTGGTCCGGCTCGCCTGCGCCGACGTGCTCAGCCGGGCGGGTGCGCTCGCCCCGCTCACCCCGCGGTCGCCGGACGGCGGCGGGCGGCTGCCCATCCTGGCGGCCGTCGCCGCGGTCGGGGCCGCCCTCTCCGACGTCGCCGACGCCACCCTGGCTGCCGCGCTGCGCACCGCCCGGGCCGCCCAACCGGGCCCACCCGGCCTGCGCTTCGCCGTGATCGGCATGGGCCGGCTCGGCGGGCGCGAGGCGAACTACCTCTCCGACGCCGACGTGCTCTTCGTCTACGACCCGCCGCCGGGCGCGGACGAGCAGGGCGCGGCCGCCGCCGCCCACGCGATCGCCGAGGAGCTGCGCCGGCTGCTCTCCGCCCCCGCCCCCGACCCGCCCCTCGGGGTCGACGCCGACCTGCGCCCCGAGGGCCGGCAGGGCCCACTGGTACGCAGCCTCGCCGCGTACGCCCAGTACTACGCCCGCTGGTCCAGGGTGTGGGAGGCGCAGGCGCTGCTACGGGCCCGGTTCGTCTGCGGCGACGCCGACCTGGGCGCCGAGTTCGAGGCGATGGTCGACCCGGTCCGCTACCCGGCCGACGGCCTGACCCGCGAGCAGGTGGTGGAGATCCGCCGGATCAAGGCCCGGGTGGAGACCGAGCGGCTGCCCCGGGGCGCGGACCCGGCCACCCACACGAAGCTGGGGCGGGGTGGCCTCGCCGACGTGGAGTGGGCCGTGCAGCTGCTCCAGCTCCGGCACGCCGGCCGGCTGCCCGCGCTGCGCGGCACGAGCACCCTCGCCGCCCTCGCCGCGGCCCGCGACGCGGGGCTGGTCGATCCCGAGGACGCCGCCGAGATGGCGGCCGGCTGGACGCTCGCCGCCCAGGTCCGCAACGCGCTCATGCTGGTCCGCGGCCGGGCCGGTGACCAACTGCCCCGGCACGGGGTCGAACTGGCCGGTGTGGTGCGGCTGCTCGGCGGGGACGACCCGGGCGAGTTCCTCGACGAATACCTGCGCACCGGCCGCCGTGCCCGCACCGCCATGGAACGGGTGCTCGACTCCCCGTCCTGACGATTGGTCCCGGCCGTCGACGGCAGCGGCCGTGCGGGGACCGGGCCCGCGCGATCCTGTCCTGCCGCGGCCCCTGTCAGTGCAGGCCGAGTTCGGGCACGCGACCGGGCCTGCCGCTACTGAAAGCCCTCCAGCCCGCCTCGGCCTGCGTGCCGTGCCCTGCGTGCCGTGCCGTGCGTGCCGTGCCCTGCCGTGCGTGCCGTGCCCTGCCGTGCGTGCCGTGCCCTGCCGTGCGTGCCGTGGCCTGCGTCCGTGCCGTGGCCTGCGTGCCGTGCCCTGCAGATCTGTTGCCGGTCAGCCACGCCGCTGGTCGCTGTCGACCCGGCTTCTCGCCTCTCCTCGCCGCCGACAGCCGGGCGGTCGGGGTGGGGGGCTCGTGCGGCCGACGGTGCCCCGAACGGGGGCGGCGGCGCGGGTTGCCGGGGTGGCGGGGTGGCGGGGTGGCGGGGTGGCGGGGTCAGTCTGTGGTCAAGCGGGCCTTTCGAGCTGATGCCGGGAACGACTCACTCGTGGACGCCATCCGGTCCGCTCCTGCCGGCCCTGCGGGTGCGCCTGCGGGTGCGACAGCGATGAGTCGTCCGCGATATCAGCTCGAAAGGCGTGCTCCGGTGCCCGGCCGGGCCGCAGATCCTCGCCCACGCCTACGAACTTGATGACGCAGGCGGATCACTCGCGCCAATCGGGTGCCTGCGCGAACTGAGTCGTCCACGTCATCAAGTTCGTAGCGGCTCACGGCCTTCTGCCGGGTCAGCCGGCGAGTGTTTTGGTGCCGGCGATCGGCACGGTCCAGCGGGTGCGTGTCGTCGACGTCGTGGCGCTCGCGGCCGCCCAGCCAGCCGGCGAAGGTGTTCGTGCCGGCGTGCGGCACGGTCCAAGGTCGTTCACGGCATCAAGGTGCGAGGGCTCACGGGCGCGGCCGGTCAGCCCCCGAGGGTGTAGGTGCCGGCGTGGGGGACGGTCACGGTCGTCCACTCGCCCGAGCGCACAAGGGTGGCACCGCCGGAGACGGTGAGCCAGCGGTCGTGGCGTACCCGCAGCGGCACCGGGCCGGGGCCGGGGGCGCGGAAGGTCACCGTGGCGGCGTCCTGGCGGACCAGCTCGCCCGGCGTGCCGACCAGCGGGGTCGGGTCGGCCACCGCGTAGAGCCGCCAGTGCGGGTCCGACCAGACCTCGGCGAGGTAGGGCAGGCCGGTGCTCACCAGGTCCGCCTCGGGCCGCCCGACCCAGGACAGCTCGACGTCGGGCACGGCGACGTACTGCACGGCGTTCTCCGCCAGCCAGGTGCGGTAGGTGTCGGCGGTCAGCGGGACCCCCGTGCCGGGCGCGCCGGGGAGGGTGGTGAAGAAGAGCGGGTTGCGGGCGATGTCGGCCTGGCGCAGCCAGCCCCGGGCGAGAGGCACCTCGCCGAGGTGGGCGGCCTCCCAGTAGTTGCGGGTCGGCGGCACCTCGACCCGCCCGGTGAGCCCGCGCCGGTCCAGCTCCTCCCGCAGCGGCGCGAAGTACGCCGGGTCGGCCGTGGGGTCATCCGCGCTGGCCACATCGGCGACGACCACCGGCGGCTGCCACACGCAGACCGCCACGAGCAGCGCGGCCAGGGCCACCGCCGCTGCCGCCCGCCGTCGCCATGCCGACGCCGCCGGCCTGAGCACACCCACGGGCTTAGGGCCGCCCGCCGGGCTCGGTTCGCCCGCCGGGCTCGGTTCGCCCTCCGGGCTCGGTTCGCCCTCCGGGCTCGGTTCGCCCTCCGGGCTCGGTTCGCCCGCCGGGCTCGGTTCGCCCTCCGGGCTCGGTTCGCCCTCCGGGCTCGGTTCGCCCGCCGCGCTCGGTTCGACCGCCGATGCCAGTTCTCCTGCCGGGCTAGGTTCGCCCGGCGGCGCCGGTTCGCCTGCCGGCTTGGGCTCGCCCGGTGGGTTGGCGGGGTTGCGTCCGGATCGCCAGTCGGTCAGGCGGCGGGGGAGCGTCGCGGATGCGGCCAGCACGGGCAGTGCGAACATCACCGCCAGGCGGGTGGCGTTCAACCCGACCGGGGTGTGCAGCAGGGCCGCGGCCAGTACCCCGGCCGCGGACAGCAGCGCGCCGACCCGCACCGGCCGGTGGGCCACCAGCGCGGCCACCAGGAGGCTGGTCACCACGGCGTGCACGGTGTCGGTGCGGCTGATGTTCATCCAGCCGCCCTCGCCGAAGAGCAGGCCGGTCACGGCGAGAGGCGCGGCGGCGGGTACGGCGAGCAGCAGGCCGTCGGCGTACCGGCGGGTGAGCAGCAGCGCGACCCCGGCCAGGCCGACGAAGAGCCCGGCCACCGGGCTGGCCGCGGAGGCGAGCAGCGCGGCGACGACGGCCAGCCCGGCGCGCCACCACCGGGCCCGGCCGGCGCCTCCGGCGGGCAGGGTCAGCGCGAGCAGCGCGGCCAGGCCGAAGGTGACCCCGAGGGCGTACGTGACCCGGCCGGAGACCAGGTTGCCGGCGATCGTGAGCACCCCGACGAGGCTGCCCAGCAGCGGGCGGGGCACGCGGGTGCGGACCAGCAGGGCGGCGAACGCGCTGGCCGAGGCGAGCAGGGTGAGCGCGCCGGTGGGGCGGACCCCGAGCAGGGCCATGAGCGGCGGCGAGACCAGGCTGTAGCCCCACGGGTGGACCCCGCCGTACCAGCGCAGGTCGACCAGGGCGGGCCCGTGTGCGGCGAAGAAGCCGGCCCGGGCCACCTGGGCGGACAGGTCCGATCCGGTGGCCGGCAGGGTGAGATACAGCACGGCGAGGACCAGCGCGGACGCGGCGGACACCGCCACCACACGACCGCCCCGCATGCCCACCTCCTGATCGCGACCCACCGTACTGGCAGCATGTCCGGCGTGCCTCACCACCTCTCGCGCTGGATCGGCCTGGCGGGCTCGGTGCTGCTCGCCGTCGCCGCCTACCTCGGCGGCGCGCTGCCGCACGGAGACCTGCGACCCACCCCGGTCAGCATCTGGCAGGGCCCGAACGGGCCCCTGATCATCGGTCTCTGGCTGGTCGGTACCGCCCTGCTGGCCGGGGCCTGGTGGTCGCTGCGCGACCGGGCGCCCTCGACCCGCTGGGTGCTCGTCACGGTCGCCCTCTGGCTGCTGCCGATGCTGTTCACCCCGCCGCTGGGCAGCCGGGACGCGTACGCCTACGCCTGCCAGGGTGCCAGCTACTCGGCCGGGATCAACCCGTACGAGCAGGGCGTGTCGGCGCTGCCCTGCCCGTGGCTGGACACCATCTCCTACATCTGGCGGGACACCCCGGCGCCGTACGGGCCGCTGTTCGTGGTGCTCTCCGGCGCCGTGGTGTCGGCGGCCGGGTCGCTGGCCGGCAGCGTGGCGCTGTTCCGGCTGCTCGCGGTCGCCGGGGTGGGGCTGACCGCCTGGGCCCTGCCGGTGCTGGCCCGCCGCTGCGGGGTGCCGCCGCAGCGGGCGCTGTGGCTGGCGCTGGCCTGCCCGCTGGTGCCCGTGCACCTGATCTCCGGGGCGCACAACGACGCGCTCATGGTGGGCCTGCTCATCGCGGGGCTGGCCGTGGTGGCGGCCCGGCCGGGCCGGCCGCTGCCGCTGCTCGCCGGTGGGGTGCTGCTCGGCCTGGCCGCCGCCGTCAAGGTCACCGCGCTGGTCGTGGTGCCGTTCGCCGCGCTGGCCGCGATCGTCGGGCCGTACCGGATCCGGGCGCTGGTCCGCGACGGCGCCTGGGTGGTCGGCGCGGCCGTGGCCACCGTGGTGGCCGTGACCCTGGCCGCCGGCCTCGACTTCGGCTTCATCAGCGGCCTGGAACAGGGCGGCCTGGTGGTGGCCTGGACCTCGCCGCCCACCGCGGTCGGGCAGAGCGCCGGGTACGTGGCCGCCCTCTTCGGCGCGCACATCGACGCGCTGCCGGTCACCCGGGGGATCGCCGTGGTGGTCCTCGTGGCGGTGCTGGTCTGGCTCTGGTTCCGGGCGCTGCGCCGCGGGGAGCCGTTCTGGCACGCCGGCCTGGCGCTGACCGCGACGGTCGCGCTCTCGCCGCTGTTCCACCCCTGGTACTGGATCTGGCCCCTCACCGTGCTCGCCGCCACCGCCCGCCGGACCGGCTGGTTCGCGCTGGTGGCGCTGGTGTCGGCGTTCCTGGTGCTGGCCGACGGCACCGGCCTGCCCCGGTGGTCCAAGATGCCGGGCGCGCCCCTCATGACGCTGTTGGTGATCGTGGTGGTGGTCCGGTTGGTACGTTCGGCTCGGGCGGCCCGCCGGCCGGTCCCCGCCGACCGAGGAGCCGACTGAGAGAGGTGCCGGTGAGCGAGCCCGGCGCGCTGCCCGACGGACCGGTCCGACCGGTGGCGCCCGCGCTCGCCCGGTACGCCGGGCTCGCCGGGGCGGCGCTGCTGACCGTCGCCGGCTGGCTCGGCGGCGCGCTGCCCGACGCCCCCGCCGTGACCAGCCTCGGCGACGCCTGGCGCGCCCCGCACGGGCCGGCGGTGCTCGGCTGCTGGCTGGCCGGCACGGTCCTGCTGGTCGGTGCCTGGTGGTCGCTGCGCTGGGGCCCGCCGTCGGGCCGGTGGCCGTACGTGACCGCCGGGCTCTGGCTGGTCCCGCTGCTGGCCGCGCCGCCGCTCGGCAGCCGGGACGTCTACTCGTACGCCTGCCAGGGCTGGTCGTGGACGCACGGCGTCGATCCGTACCGGGTCGGCGTGGTGGCGGCCGGCTGCCCGTGGGCGGAGAGCGTGTCGCCGATCTGGCGGGACACGCCGGCACCGTACGGGCCGTTCTTCGTGCTGCTCGCCGGCCTGGCCGTGCTGCTCGGGGGCGGTCTGGTCGGCGCGATCGTGGTGCTGCGCGTGCTGGCCCTGGCCGGGGTGCTGCTGGCGGCGCTCTGCCTGCCCGGGCTGGCCCGGGCCGTGGGGGTGCCGACCCGGCGGGCGGCCTGGCTGGCGCTGGCCTGCCCGCTGGTCGGGGTGCACCTGGTGGCCGGCGCCCACAGCGACGCGGTCGGCCTCGGGCTGCTGCTGTTCGGCCTGCTGGTGCTGGTCCGCCGGCCCGGCCGGCCGCGGGCGCTGGTCGTCGCCGGGGTGCTGTTCGGGTTGGCCGTGGCGGTGAAGGCGGTCGCCGTGGTGGTGCTGCCGTTCGCGGTGCTGGCCGCCGTGCCGGGCCGGTACACGTGGCGGGCGGTGCTGCGCGACGGCGGTTGGCTGGCCGGGGGAGCGCTGGCCGCGCTGGCGATCAGCAGCCTGCTCACGGGTCTGGGCCTCGGCTGGGTGCGCGGCCTGGCCCGCAGCGGCGACTCCGAGCAGTGGACGTCCCCACCGACCGCGGTCGGTCTGGTCGTCGACTACGCGGGCGCGCTGGCGGGCCGGGACCCGCAGGCCGTGCCGGTGGTCCGGGCGGTCGCGCTCGCCGTGCTCGCCGTGCTGCTGCTGGTCCTCTGGTGGCGGTCGTGGACGGCGTTGCGCCGGCTGGGCGACGTCCGGCAGCCGGTGGTTCGCCTGGCCGCCGCCCGGCCCCGGGTGGCCCTGGCCGGGGGCGGCCTGGCCCTGGCCGCCACCGTGCTGCTCGCGCCGGTCTTCCACCCCTGGTACGCGACCTGGCCGCTGGCGCTGCTCGCGCTGGCGACGGTAGCCGTGGCCAGGACGGTGTGGTTCGTGGCGCCCTGCGCGGTGGCCTCGCTGCTCGCCCTGCCGGACGGCACCAACCTGGCCCGGTTCACCAAGGCGCCGGGCGCGATCCTCATGACCGCGCTGGTGCTGGCCGTCGTGGTGGTGGCCGCGGTCCGGGCCCGCCGCGCCCGCTGAACTTTCCCGAAGTGGTTGACGCCGACCCACTCGGCCTCTATGTTTAACGCATCCGTTAATTAACAGAATGGTTAAGCAGTGGCCGAGGATCGACTGAGCGTCATCTTCGCGGCGCTGGCCGACCCGACCCGCCGGGGGATCCTCGCCCGGCTCGCGGAGGGGGACGCCACCGTCTCGGAGCTCGCCGAACCGTTCGCGATCAGCCTGCCGGCGATCTCCCGGCACCTGAAGGTGCTGGAGCACGCCGGGCTGATCACCCGGAGCCGGAGCGCGCAGTGGCGGTCCAGCAGCCTCAACCCGGAGCCGCTGCGCGAGGCGACGGCCTGGATGGAGCGCTACCGGCAGTTCTGGGACGCCAACTTCGACCGGCTCGACGCGCACCTCAGGCGGATCCAGGCGCAGACCGAACGGGAAGACCGATGAGAGAGGACAGCAGCATGACCGACACGCAGGCGACCCAGGAACTCGTGATGACCCGGGTGTTCGACGCCCCGCGGGAGCTGGTCTGGCGTGCGTTCACCGACCCGGACCAGTTCGCCGAGTGGTTCGCCCCGGTCGGCTGGTCCGTGCCGCGGGAGACCGTCGACATGGACGTCCGGGTCGGGGGCCACCAGCGCTTCGTGATGGTCAATGACGAGGACCCGGCGATGACCTCGCCGGCCGACGGCACCTTCAGCGAGGTGGTGGAGCACGAGCTGCTGGTGGGCTACGAGGAGGCGCACGGCGTGCCGGGCGTGCCCGACGGCACCCGGTTCACGCTGCGGCTGGAGTTCCACGCCGAGCCCGGCGACCGGACCCGGCTGGTGCTGCGCCAGGGCCCGTTCGCGCCGGAGATGCGGTCCGGTGCCGAGCAGGGCTGGGGCAGCTCCTTCACCAAGCTGGACGCGCTGCTCGCCCGCTGAGGGCGGACGCGCGAACCGGCCGGGGCCGGCCCCGCTGTCGCGGGGCCGGCTGGGCCGGTTTCGCGCGCCGGTCGGTGTGCAGTTGATGCGGATTTCAGCCGTTAGCACCCGGATTCGACCTTACGATGAGGTCTCCTCATGGAGGTGAAGGACCATGCCGACGTATGTCGCGTTGCTGAGCTGGACCGATCAGGGAATCCGCGGCTACAAGGACACCGCGAAGCGCGCCGAGGCCTTCGCCGCAGCGACTCAGAACGTCGGGGCGAAGCTCCTGAACATTTACTGGACCGTCGGTCCGTACGACCTCGTGGCCGTCGTCGAAGCGCCCGACGACGAAACCGGGGCCGCGGCGCTCCTGCAGCTCGGCGGGGCGGGCAACGTCCGTACCACGACCCTGCGGGCCTTCGGTCGGGAGGAGATGGGTCGCATCATCGCCAAAACCGCTGGCTAAGGCCCCGCGGATGTACACGCACCCGGTGCCCTCGGCGGCCTACCGAGCACGACGGGCCATCGATCGCTCGTACCCGGCGATCGACGGCCCGTCGAATGTACCCAGGTTGTCAGCTCAGCAGTCGAAGTACATGGCGAACTCGTGCGGGGTCGGGCGCAGGCGCACCGGGTCGACCTCGTTGGCCCGCTTCCACGACACCCAGGTGGAGATGAGGTCGGGGGTGAACACCCCGCCGTCGAGCAGGTAGTCGTGGTCGGCCTCGAGCGCGTCCAGCACCTCCGGCAGCGAACCCGGCACCTGCTTGACGTCGCCCCACTCCTCCGGGGGCAGGTCGTAGAGGTCCTTGTCGATCGGGGCCGGCGGCTCGGTCTTGTTCTTGATGCCGTCCAGGCCGGCCATCATCATCGCCGAGAACGCGAGATAGGGGTTGCTGGACGGGTCCGGCACCCGGAACTCGACGCGCTTGGCCTTCGGGTTGGCCCCGGTGACCGGGATGCGGGTGCACGCCGAGCGGTTGCGCTGCGAGTAGACCAGGTTCACCGGCGCCTCGAAGCCCGGCACCAGGCGGCGGTAGGAGTTGACCGTCGGGTTGGTGAAGGCCAGCAGCGACGGGGCGTGGTGCAGCAGGCCGCCGATGTACCAGCGGGCGGTGTCCGAGAGGCCGGCGTAGCCGGTCTCGTCGTAGAACAGCGGCTCACCATTGAGCCACAGGCTCTGGTGGGTGTGCATGCCGGAGCCGTTGTCGCCGAACAGCGGCTTGGGCATGAACGTGGCGGTCTTGCCGTTGGCCCACGCCTCGTTCTTCACGATGTACTTGAACAGCTGGAGCTGGTCGGCGGAGTGCAGCAGGGTGGAGAACCTGTAGTTGATCTCCGACTGGCCGGCGGTGCCGACCTCGTGGTGCGAACGCTCGACGGTGAACCCGGTGTCGACCAGGCGGCGGACGATGCTGTCGCGCAGGTCGGCGTAGTGGTCCACCGGCGGGACGGGGAAGTAGCCGCCCTTGTAGGCGGTCTTGTAGCCCCGGTTGCCGCCCTCCTCTTCCCGGCCCGAGTTCCAGGCGCCCTCGATGGAGTCGATGTAGTAGAACGACTGGTGCGCGGAGGTCTCGTGGCGGATGGAGTCGAAGATGTAGAACTCCGCCTCGGCGCCGAAGTAGGCGGTGTCGGCGATGCCGCTGGCGGCGAGGAACGCCTCGGCCTTCTTGGCCACGTTGCGGGGGTCCCGGGAGTAGGCCTCGCGGGTGAACGGGTCGTGGATGAAGAAGTTCAACGCCAGCGTCTTCTGCGCGCGGAACGGGTCGATGAAGGCGGTCGCCACGTCGGGCAGCAGCAGCATGTCCGACTCGTGGATCGCCTGGAAGCCGCGGATCGACGAACCGTCGAACGCGAGGCCGTCGGTGAACAGGCTGTCGTCGACGGACTCCACCGGCAGGTTGAAGTGCTGCATCACGCCGGGCAGGTCACAGAAACGTACGTCGACGAACTTCACGTCCTCGTTGGCGAGGTAGCGCAGCAGTTCCTCGGGATTGGCGAACACAGGTCCTCCTGGCGGGTCCACTCCGGTCGCTGTCTTCCTGGCGACGCTATGGCCGCGGGGTTGCCCGGCCGTGTCTCCTCTGTTTCCGCCGTGTTACGTCCCTCGCGGAGCGTCATCCCGGCCGCTCAACACCCCGGTCTGCCGCTGTTTGACGGTTTGGTCCTGTTCCCCGCTCCGTGCCGACCGGCGTACCCGGCGGCCCCGGGCCGGCCGCTGGCTACCCTGGCCGCTGTGACCGATACCGCCGCCGTGCCGGTGCCGCCCGCCGCGGACCCGACCTTCACGCCCCCGAGCCTCGGCCGCCGCTTCGGCGCACTGCTCGTGGACTGGCTGCTCTGCCTGCTGATCGCCAACATCTTCGCCGACCCGGTCCGGGACGGCTGGGCCCCGGTCCTGGTGCTGATCCTGGAGTACGGCTTCTTCCTCGGCCTCTTCGCCCAGACCCCCGGCATGTACCTCACCCGGATCCGCTGCCTGTCCTGGGCCGACGGGGGCCGGATCGGGCTGCTCCGGGCGCTGCTGCGCGGCGTGCTGCTGGCCCTCGTGGTGCCCGCTCTGATCATGGACGGGCACCGGCGCGGCCTGCACGACCGGCTCACCGGGTCGGTCGTGGCCGACGCCCCCCGCCCCACCCGCCGCTGATCCCCGCCCGGCACGACGAAGGAGCCGGCCTGCGTGGGACCGGCTCCTTCTCGCGTACGACGAGGGTCAGCGACCCCGGGTCTGGCGGAACGCGCCCCGCGGCGGCCGCATGTTCTTCGGGACCGCGCCCTTGGGCATCTGCGGGCGGGCGGTGAGCGCCTTGAGCCGCTTGTCGAGGGCGTTGACGTCCTTCGGGGCGAGGCTGCGGGGCAGCCGCATCAGCGTCATCCGCAGCTTGCGGATCGGCAGTTCACCCTCGCCCTGGCCGATCACGTAGTCGTGCAGCGGCGCGGAGCCGATCACCTTGGCCAGCCGGCGCTTCTCCTGGCCGAGCAGGCCGCGCACCCGCTGCGGGTTGCCCTCGGCCAGCAGGATCACGCCCGGCCGGCCGATCACCAGGTGGACCATGTCCATCTGGGTGGTGGAGCTGACCGCCGGGGTGACCCGCCAGTCGCCGCGCATGCTCTCCATGATCTGGGCCGCCGCGCCGGGCTGCCCCTCGGCGGCGTTCATCATCGCCTTGTTGGACCGCAGGTTGAGCACGATCAGCACGGCCAGCAGGATGAACAGGATGCCGATCGGCAGCCAGATCCAACCCCACAGGAGCACCGCCACCACGGTGAGCGCGAGCGGGATCAGCACCGCCGCCGCGGTCAGCGGCGCGAACCACCGGTCCTGCTTGGCGGTGAACTGGAACACCATCCCGATCTGCTTCAGCCGCTGGCCGAACGAGACCTTCTCCTGGGGCTTTGCCATGCCGCAGAGTCTAGTGGTCGCCGCCCGGCCCGTTGATCCGTGGCTGCCCCTCCACCGCCGAGCTGAGTACCTTACGTCGCCGCCGGGCCCCTGAGGCCCCGCGGTAAGGAGGGGGAGCGGCCGAAGATCAGGCTGCGCACCCATGCCCCGGGGGCACCTTCGCGCGGAAAGTCAGTGTCGACAGCGACAGACACCGCACGACAGGAGAACCGAGATGTTCGGCAACGACGCAGACCTGCTCCTCAGCATCCACCGCAGCCACGCCTCCGAGCTGCAGGCCGACGCGGCCCGCGACCGGCTCGCCCGGTCCCTGCCCCGCCGCCACCCGCGCGGCTGGCTGGGCCGCCGGCAGCACGCCGCCCGCGTCTCCGACGCCCGCCGGTGACCGCCCCGGCGCTGCCGGCGCCCCCGATCGGTCCGGGTTCCCACGACGTCGGTCCGGCCGTCACGGGGGCGGCCGGGCCGGCGGGGAACCGGCCGGTCGGCCGGGACGGCGCCGGCGTACGCCATGGCATGCTCGACGGCGTGACCGCACGCGCCGCCAGCACCGTCCTCGTCGGCCGCCAGTCCGAGCTGACCGGGCTGCGCGAGGCGCTCGGCCGGGCCCGGGCCGGTGACCCGGCGACCGTCCTCGTGGGCGGCGAGGCCGGGGTCGGCAAGACCCGGCTGCTGGAGGAGTTCGGCGCGCACGCCACCGCGACCGGGGCGCGGCTGCTCATCGGCCAGTGCCTGGAACTCGGCGAGGCCGGCCTGCCCTTCGCGCCGTTCGCCGCCGCGCTGCGCGACGTGCTGCGTCACGACGGCCCGGCCGCCTTCGCCGGCTACGAGGCGGAGTTCGCCCGGCTGCTGCCCGAGCTGGCCCGGGTGCCGGCCGCAGCCGCGCCGACCGGACTGCCCGTCTCCGACACCCCGCGCGGCTACCTGTTCGACCTGGTCGCCGACCTGTTCCGGCGGCTCGCCGAGGAGCGGCCGCTGGTGCTGGTGATCGAGGACCTGCACTGGGCCGACCGGTCCACCCGGGACCTGATCGACTTCCTGGTCCGGGCCGCCCGGTCCACCCGCCTGCTGCTGGTCTGCACCTACCGCACCGACGAGCTGCACCGCGGCCACCCGCTGCGTCCCTTCCTCGCCGAGCTGGACCGGGCCCGGGGCGTGGGGCGCGTCGAGCTGGGCCGGCTTGACCGGGACGGCACCGCCGCCGTCCTCGCCGACCTGCTCGGCGTCGAGCCCGCGCCCCGCGCCGTCGACGACGTGCACGGGCGTACCCAGGGCAATCCGTTCTTCATCGAGGAGCTGGCCGCGGCCGGCGACCCGGTCGGCTGCGCGGTGCTGTCGGAGACGCTGCGCGACCTGCTGCTGGCCCGGGTGGACCGGCTGCCCGAGCCGGCCCAGCGGGTGCTGCGGATCGCCGCGGCCGGCGGCACCCGCTTCGCCCACGAGCTTCTCGCCGAGGTGGCCGGCCTGCCCGAGAACGAGCTGGAGGACGCGCTGCGCGCCGCCGTGGCCGGCCAGCTCGTGGTGGCCGACCCGGACGGCGACTACGAGTTCCGGCACGCGCTGGTGCGCGAGGCCGTCCACGACGACCTGCTCCCCGGCGAGCACGCCCGGCTGCACGCCCGGTACGCCGCCGCCATCGAGGCGCAGCCGCACCTGGTGGCCGCCGGCCGCGCCCCGGCCGAGATCGCCCACCACTGGTACGCGGCACACGACCACCCGCGCGCCCTGATCGCCGCCCGGGAGGCCGCCGGTGCCGCCGGCGACCGGTACGCGTACGCGGAGCAGAGCCGGCTGCTGGAACGGGTCCTCGAACTGTGGGAGCTGGTGCCCGACGCCGGCGACCGGCTCGGCATGGACCACCTGCGGGTGCTGGAGGAGACCCTCGCCGCGGCCACCACGGCCGGCGACTACAGCCGGGCGCTCACCCTGACCCGGGCCGGGCTCGCCGAGGTGGACACCGCCGCCGAGCCGCTGCGCGCCGCCCGCCTGCTCCACCGGCGCGGCCGGCTGCTCGCCCTGCTCGGCAAGAGCGACGGCACCGCCGAGGTACGCGAGGCGTACCGGCTGGCGGGCGGGATGGCGGACGCGCCGGAGCGGGTGCGGCTGCTCGCCGACATCGCCGCGCACCTGGTCAAGATCGACCCCGCGCAGGCCGCCTCGGTGGCCGACGAGGCGATGGCCGCGGCCGAGGCGATCGGCGAGGACGTGGCCCTGCTGCCCACCCGGATCGCCCTGCTCTGCCGCACCGACAACGCCCCCGACCTGGGGCTGGCCGAGCTGCGCCGGGCCGAGGCGCTGGCCCGGGCGACCGGCAACGCGCCGGCGCTGGTCAGCGCGCTGGTGTACCTCTCCGACGTGCTCTACGAGCTGGGCCGGTACGCCGAGAGCGAGGAAGCGGCCGCGGCCGGGGTGAGCGAGGCGCGCCGGGTGGGGATCAGCCGCTCCACCGGGGCGTACCTGCTGTCGAACCGGGCCGAGGCGCTGATCGCTCTGGGCCGCTGGGACGAGGCCGACGCGGCCTGCGCCGAGGCGGCCCGGATCGACCCGCCGGGCGTCTCCGGGCTGCACTGGCTCCAGCTCCGGGCGGGCCTGCGGCTCGCCCGCGCGCACCCCGCCGCCGACGAGCTGGTCGGCCGGGCGCTGGCCTTCCTGGCCCGGCCGTACCTCTGGCCGAACCACCGGCTGCCGCTGCGCGAGCTGCGCATCGAGGCCGCCCTGGCCGCGGACGACAAGGTGGCCGCGCTCGCCGCGAGCCGGGCCGCCCTGGCCGACGAACGCCTGGTCGACCTGCCCCGGGAGGGCTGGCCGGTGCTCAGCGCGGTGGCCTCCGCGGCCGCGCTGGTCGGCGACGCCGAACTGGCCGCCGAGGCGTCCGCGGTGGCCGCCGTGCTGCCCGTCCGCTATCCGGCGGAGCAGGCACACGCCGCCCAGGTCACCGCGATCCTCACCGGCGGCACCCCCGCCGCGCTGCCGGCGTGGCGGGCGGCCGTGGCGGAGTGGCGGGCGGTGGGGCAGCCGTACCCGCTGGGCCGGGCCCTGCTCGCGCTGGCCGAGGCCGCCGCGGCGGCCGGCGAGCGGGACGAGGTGGCCGCCGCCGTCCGCGAGGCCGCGGACATCGCCACCCGGCTCGGCGCCGCCCCGCTGGGCGAGCAGGCCGCCACCCTGGCCCGCCGGGTCGGGCTGCGGGGCGCCGGCCGGCCCGGCCCGGACCTGCTGACCAACCGGGAGCAGGAGGTGCTCCGGCTGGTCGCCGAGGGGCACAGCAACAGCCGGATCGCCGAGCGGCTCTTCATCTCGCCGAAGACGGCGAGCGTGCACGTGTCCCGGATCATCGCCAAGCTGGACGTCACGAACCGGGTGGAGGCGGCCGCACTGGCCCACCGCCTCGGCCTGCTCGACCCGGCGCCGCCGGCCCAGCGGCGGGGTTAGCCGAGGCGGCGTCGGCGAGCCGGCCGGGCGCCGCGCTCGGCGTCGCCTCTCGGCGGGCGGGGAAGGACGCGGCCCGCCGGTCGGTTCAGCGTCGGGGCAGGTAGATCCGCCAGCCGGCGGCGGTGACCACCTCGAGCGCGCCCGGGCCGGATCCGACCCGCCCGTCCAGCCGGGCGGCCAGCGGGGATCCGGCCGGAGCCACCCACGCCGCGCCGGGGTCGGCGTCCACGGCCCGCCGGTACGCCGGCAGCCGGTCGAACCCGGGGCGCAGCTCGTCGTCGACCACGGCGCAGCGCACCTCCTCGCCGGTGGCGAAGGTGAGCCGGTTGCACGTCCAGTAGCCGGCGCGCACGTGTCGCACGCCCAGCGCGCCGAGCGTGTCGACGAGCGCCCGGTGCCGGTCGGCTTCCGCGTGGGTGGCCGGCACGGTCCCGATCGCGCCCGCCGTCGCGACCGCTCCGGTGCCGAGCATCCCCGCCAGCACGGCGACCGCCGCCACTCCGGCCGCCCGGACCCGCGCCCGGCCGGCGCGGCGGGCGGCGGACCAGAGAGGCCAGAGCAGGGCCGGCGTGGCGACCGCCAGGACCGAGAGGTAGCGGGCGCTCTCCACCGGGGTCCGCCCCGCGGCGTTGCTCGCCGCGTAGGCCGCCAGCACCGCCGCCGCCCCCGCGAGCAGCGCGAGCCGCACTGCCGCCGACACCCGCCGGTCCGCTGTCACGGCGGGATCATCGCCGGATCTTGGAGAGTTGTCGTTCGCGGCGAACGGAAAGTCGCCAAGATCCGGAGACGACGAGAGCGGGACGGGCGGGACGGGCCGGCGGAGGGTGCGCCCGGCGGTGATCGCCGCGAGCAGCAGCAGGACAAGGAACGCCGGGGCCCACCAGAGTTGCCACCCGGCGCAGTGGCCGGGGGAGCAGAAGCCCATCGCCAGGGGCGGGCCGAGCACGAGCCCGCCGTGCAGCCGCTCGCCCCAGCTCGCCGCCGCGTCGGCGCCGCTGGCGGCCAGCACCGCGGCGAGCGGGTTGCGACCGTGCCGGAGGCTGTCCAGCAGCATCGGCGCCGCGCCCAGCAGCAGCCCTCCGGCCAGGGCTGCCCCGGCCCGCCCGACCAGCTCTCGCCGGCGCCGCTCCACCAGCACCCCGCCGAGCGCCAGCACGAACGGCAGGATCAACGGGTCGACCCAGAGCAGCAGCCCGGAGACGAGCCCCCAGGCCGCCCAGCCGGACAGCCGCACCGCCGACCGGGGCGCAACGGCCTGAGGCGCCGGCCGCGCCGCCGGCCGGGACGCGCCGCCCGCCCGAAGTGGCAGCCGCGCTCCGGGGCCGGCGGCGCACAGCCCCACGGTGAGCAGCGCCAGCGCCGCGGCGGCCGGGTTCAGTTCCGGGTAGCCGCCGCCGGCGATGAGCTGGTTCTTCACCACCCGGTCGGCGCCGAGCGCGAGCACGGCCACGACCAGCAGGGCGTACCAGCGGTCGCCGCCGAGCCGGCGGGTGAGCCGCCAGGACAGGGCGAGGAAGAGGGCGTAGAGCGCCAGGGTGGGCAGCCGCAGGGCGAGCACCGAGGGCCCGGCCAGGGCGACCAGCGGCGCGGCCAGGTACGCCTCCAGCGTGCCCATGTACGCCTGGCCGTAGAACCAGACGGGGAAGTCCGCACCGCGGGCGATGTGCAGGGCGGCCAGCCCCATGGTCGCCTCGTCGCTGTTGGTGGGCGGTGCGTCGGCGAGCAGGAGCGCCAGCCGGTAGCCGATCCCGGCGAGCCCGACCAGCAGGGCGAGCAGCGCCGGAAGTCGGGGACGCCGGGGCGTGCGCGGGCGGGTGGCCTCGCGCGGCTGCTGGCGTACCCCGGCGGTCATCCCTGGGATCATGGCATCCGGCGGGTGGCCGGCGGTGGGTGACGCGGTGGACGGCCGGCCTCAGCCGGCGGCGACGACCTCGTCGCGGGCGGCGAGCGCCTGCTGGTAGAGCCGTCCGGCCCGGTACGACGAGCGCACCAGCGGGCCGCTCATCACGCCGGCGAAGCCGATCTCCTCGGCCTCCTCGCGCAGCTCGACGAACTCCTCCGGCTTGACCCAGCGGGTGACCGGGTGGTGCCGGGGGGAGGGGCGCAGGTACTGCGTGATGGTGATCAGCTCGCAGCCGGCCTCGTGCAGGTCGCGCAGCGCCTGGGAGACCTCGGCCCGCTCCTCGCCCATGCCGAGGATCAGGTTGCTCTTGGTGACCAGGCCGTCGGCGCGCGCCTGGCGGATCACGTCGAGGGAGCGCTCGTAGCGGAACGCCGGGCGGATCCGCTTGAAGATCCGCGGCACGGTCTCGACGTTGTGGGCCAGCACCTCCGGGCGGGAGCCGAACACCTCGGCGAGCTGCTCGGGCACCGCGTTGAAGTCGGGGATCAGCAGCTCGACGCCGCAGCCGGACTGGAGGGCGTGGATCTGCCGGACCGTCTCGGCGTAGAGCCAGGCGCCGCCGTCGGGCAGGTCGTCGCGGGCCACGCCGGTGATCGTGGCGTAGCGCAGGCCCATGGCGGCGACGGACTCGGCGACCCGGCGCGGCTCGTCGGCGTCGAACTCGGCCGGCTTGCCGGTGTCGATCTGGCAGAAGTCGCAGCGCCGGGTGCACTGGTCGCCACCGATGAGGAAGGTGGCCTCCCGGTCCTCCCAGCACTCGTAGATGTTGGGGCAGCCGGCCTCCTGGCAGACGGTGTGCAGCCCCTCGCGCGAGACGAGCCCGCGCAGCTGGGTGTACTCCGGGCCCATCTTGGCCTTGACCTTGATCCACGGCGGCTTGCGCTCGATCGGCGTCTCGGCGTTGCGCGCCTCGATCCGCAGCATGCGCCGCCCCTCAGGTGCGACAGTCGCGGTTGGCGCTGCCTGCTCGGTCGTCGGCGCGGAGTGCTCGATCGTCACGAAACCGAGCGTACGCCGGTCGGCGGCCGTCGATGAACGTCGGGCGACCGGCGTCACGCCCCGAATGATGTGACACCGGACACGAGCCACCAGAAATCCCCGTCACACGTGCCGGCGGCGGGTGCTAGCGTGCCCGGCAGAGCTGCGACGGAGCCGAGTAGCGGGCCGATCCGCCAGCGCAGAGAGCCGCCGATGTGCTGGAAGGCGGTCTGGCGCCGGCCCACGAAGACCCTCCCGAGCTGCGGGAAGAACGGCGTCCGCGCCCAGTAGACCCCGCCCGGCTGGCCCCGGTGAAAAGGCGACGAACGAGGCCCCGCTTCCGCGGGGCGAAGGTGTGGTGGCACCGCGAGGTTTCCCGCTCGCCCACACCTCCCGGGGATCGCGTTGCGATTGATCGAGGAGGTAACCGCCGTGCAACGCATCCTGTCCTTCCAGCTCACCCACCATGTCGGCGAGTCCGTTCGGATCGCCGGCTGGGTGCACCGCCGCCGGCTGCTCAAGTCGGTGGCCTTCCTGATCGTCCGGGACGCCGCCGGCCTTTCCCAGGTGGTGGTCACCGACCCCGCAGTGCGCGCGGCCGTCGAGTCGCTGCCCGAGGAGACCGTCGTCGAGGTCACCGGCACGGTGGTCGCGAACGCCACGGCGCCCGCCGGGGTCGAGCTGGCCGAGCCGACGGTACGCCCGCTCGGCCCGCCCGCCGTCCCGCCGCCGTTCGACCTGTACCGGCCGGCGCTCACCGCCACCCTGCCCACCCAGCTCGACCACGCGCCCACCGCGCTGCGCCACCCGACCCGCTCCGCCGCGCTGCGGATCTCGGCGGCGGCGGTGGCCGGCTTCCGGGCCGCCCTGGACGCTCGCCAGTTCGTGGAGATCCACACCCCGAAGGTGGTCGCCTCGTCCACCGAGAGCGGGGCGAACGTGTTCGCGCTGGACTGGTTCGGCCGGCCCGCGTACCTGGCCCAGTCGCCGCAGTTCTACAAGCAGCTCATGGTCGGCGTCTTCGAACGGGTCTACGAGGTCGGGCCGGTGTTCCGCGCCGAGCCGCACGACACCGTCCGGCACCTGGCCCAGTACACGTCGCTCGACGTCGAGCTGGGCTTCGTGGCCGACCACCGGGACGTGATGGCCGTGCTGCGGGAGACCCTGGCCGGGATGCTGGCCGAGGTCGCGGCGCGGGCCGGCGGGGCCGTCGCCACCCTCGGGCTCACCCTGCCCGAGGTGCCCGCCGAGATCCCCGCCGTGCACTTCACCGAGGCGCTGAAGATCGCCGGAGCGCCGGCCGACGAGCCGGACCTCGCCCCGGCGCACGAGCGGGCGCTGGGGGAGTGGGCACTGCGCGAGCACGGCTCGGTCTTCCTCTTCGTCACCGGCTATCCGATGGCGAAGCGGCCGTTCTACACCCACCCGGACCCGGCGCGGCCGGCCCACTCCAACGGCTTCGACCTGCTGTTCCGGGGGATGGAGCTGGTCACCGGCGGGCAGCGGCTGCACCGGCACGAGGACTACCTGGCCGCCCTGGCGGCGCGCGGCGAGCCGGTCGAGCCGTACGCCGGGTACGTGGACGCGTTCCGCCACGGCATGCCGCCGCACGGGGGCTTCGCCATCGGGCTGGAGCGTTTCGTCGCCCGGCTCACCGGCGCGGCCAACGTCCGGGAGGTGACCGCCTTCCCGCGCGACCTGCACCGCCTCACGCCCTGAGGGAAGGAGAGGCCCCTTGCCGCACCCGTCTGTTGACAGGGGGCCCTCCTTGCCGCCGGGCGGCGCGGTATGAAGGACGCACAGGCGAAGGAGGAGCATGGCCGAGCAGCTCCGGGCGACGCTGCGCGGCCTGCTGCACGTGCGGCCGGCGCCGGGCGCCCACCGGGTCGCGCTGCGGGCCGGGATCAGCGTCCTCGTGCCGCTGCTCGCGGTGCTCGCCGCCGGTCACCCGGGCTGGTCCGTGTACGCGGTCTTCGGGGCGTTCACCTCGTTCTACGGCCGCAACCACGTGCACCTGTCCCGGGTGGCCATGCAGGCCAGCGCCGGGGCGGCCCTCACCGGGTCGGTGGTCCTCGGCGTGCTGGTCGGCGCGCTGCCGTCCCGGGCGTGGGTCGCGGTGCCGGTGGCGGCGGTCGTCGCGGCGCTGGGCGCGGTGCTGGCCGCCGCGCAGGACTGGCACCCGCCGGGGCCGCTGTTCCTGGTGTTCGCGTTCGGCGCGGTCGCCTCGGCGCCGCACACGGTGTCGGACGTGCCGGTCGCCGCCGCGCTGGCCGGGCTGAGCGCCCTGTTCTCCCTGCTGGTTGGGAACGCGGGCAGCGTGCTGCGGCGGCAGCGGAGCCGGCCGGCCCGGCTCGCGCACGTGTGGACCTGGCAGCCGATGCGCTACGCCCTGGCCGTGGTGCTCGCCGGCGGCGTGGCGACCGCGGTTGGGATCGGCCACCCGTACTGGGCGATGGTGGCAGCGGTCGCCCCGCTCAGCGCCACCGGGGTCACCGCCCAACTGGTCCGCGCCGCGCACCGGATCCTCGGCACGCTGCTCGGGCTGCTGACCAGCGCCGTGCTGCTGGCCCCGGCGCTGCCACCGTACGCGACCGTGCTGGTGGTCGCGGTGCTCCAGATCGTCACCGAGCTGCTGGTGGGCCGCAACTACGGGCTGGCGCTGCTGTTCATCACCCCGATGGCGCTGCTCATGGGGCAGCTCGCGGTGGCCCGCCCGGCCGGGCAACTGCTCTATGACCGGGGCGTGGAGACGGTGATCGGCGGGGTCGTCGGCGGCGCGATCGTGCTCTGCGAGCCGTGGCTGCGGTCCCGGCTGACCGGTGGTGGGCGGGTGCGGTGACCCGCCCCCCCGGCGCGTCAGGGTGCGATCGGGAGCTGGCGCTTGTGGTCGGTGGCCTGGTAGCGGGCCACCAGCGCCGCCTCCACCTCGGCGGGCACCGGCCGGCCCTCCAGGTAGTCGTCGATGTGCTCGTAGGCCAGGCCGAGCGCGTCCTCGTCGAGCTTGCCCGGGGCCAGGGTCTCCAGGTCGGCTGTGGGCGCCTTGCCGACCAGCTCGGTGGGGGCGCCGAGCGCCGCGGCCAGCGCCCGCACGCGCCGCTTGGTGAGCCCGGTCAGCGGGATCACGTCGGCCGCCCCGTCGCCGTGCTTGGTGAAGAAGCCGGTGACCGCCTCGGCGGCGTGGTCGGTGCCGACCACCAGCCCGCCCGCCGCGCCGGCCACCGCGTACTGGGCGATCATGCGCTGCCGGGCCTTGATGTTGCCGAGCACGAAGTCCTGCTGGGCGGCGTCGCGGAAGGTCAGCCCGCCGGCGACCAGCGCGGCCAGGGCGGCGTCGGCGGCCGGCTTGACGTCGACCGTGAGCGCCCGGTCCGGGCGGATGAACTCCAGCGCGGCCTGGGCGTGGTGCTCGTCGGCCTGCACCCCGTAGGGCAGGCGCATGGCGACGAAGACGGCCGGGTGGCCGGCGGCGCGGGCGCGCTCCGCGGCGAGCTGGCAGAGCCGGCCGGCGGTGGTCGAGTCGACGCCGCCGCTGATGCCCAGGACCAGCGTGGTGAGGCCGGTGTCGACCAGGCGATCGGCGAGGAAGACGACCCGGCGCTCGATCTCCTCGGCGGCGTCGAAGGTCGCCGGCACCCGGAGCTCCTCGGCGATCCGTTGCTGGGTCGACATCACGTCGGTCATCGGGGGTCCTCTCCTCGTCAGGCGGGGCCGAGCAGGTCCCAGGGGTTGCCGGCGAGGTCGCGGAACACGGCGACCCGCCCGTACGGCTCGGTGCGCGGGGGCTTCACGAACTCGACCTTCGCCTCGACCATCCGCCGGTAGGTGGCGTCGAAGTCGTCGACCTGGAGGAAGAAGCCGACCCGGCCGTGGGTCTGGTCGCCCACGGCGGCCGCCTGCCGCTCCCCGTCGGCGCGGGCCAGCAGCAGCCCGGTCCCGCCACCCGGCGGGCGGACGACCACCCAGCGCTTCGGCCGGCCGTCGTTGGTCAGCGAGGGCTTGTCCTCCACCAGTTCGAAGCCGAGCACCTCGGTGAAGAAGGCGATCGCCGGGTCGTAGTCGGCGACGACGAGGGTGACGAGGTCGATCCGCACCCCGGGTCAGACCTGGATCAGGGTGGGCAGGTGCCGCTCGACCACCGGCAGCACGTCGGCGACCGTGATCGGGCGGCCCAGTTCGGCGGTGAGCGAGGTGACCCCGGCGTCCCGGATGCCGCACGGCACGATCCGGTCGTAGTGGCCGAGGTCGCAGTCGCAGTTGATCGCGAAGCCGTGCAGGGTCACGCCCCGGGCCACCCGGATGCCGATGGCGGCGACCTTGCGGGCCGGCCCCCGGTCGTCCTCCGGCACCCAGACGCCGCTGCGCCCCTCGACCCGGCCGGCGGCCAGCCCGAACTCGGCGCAGACGTCGATCAGCAGCTGCTCGGTGCGCCGGACGTACGCCACCACGTCGACCGGGTCGGGCAGCCGGACGATCGGGTAGCCGACCAGCTGCCCCGGGCCGTGCCAGGTGATCTTGCCGCCGCGGTCCACGTCGACCACCGGGGTGCCGTCCATCGGGCGGTCCCACGGCTCGGTCCGCTTGCCGGCGGTGTAGACGCTGGGGTGCTCCAGCAGCAGCACGGTGTCGCCCTGCTCGCCGGCCACCACGGCCTCGTGCACCCGGCGCTGCTCGTCCCAGGCGGCCTGGTACTCGATCAGGCCGGCGCGGACGGCGGTCAGCCCGGAAGTCGTCACGGTCACCCGTCCAGCCTAGTCCCGCCGGGACCGACCGGCCCCCGTGAGCCTCGTCGCAAGAACAGCGGCCTGACCGGCAGCCGGTCAGGCGGGCGGCACCCGCCAGACCCAGACGTCCTCGACCCGCTCGGGCGCGCCGAGCAGGGCCGTGGCGGTGCGCCGCACCGCCTCCTCGTCGACGTCGAACTTCGCCCCGTGCACCCGGTCGGCCAGCACCACCGTCTCGACCCCCCAGTAGTGCAGGTCGGCCCGGGACTCCCGGATGCTGCCGTCGGTGATGATCGGCACCAGCCCGGTCCGCCCCGCCTGGTCCATGAGGGCGCTGAAGGTGCGCGGGACCGGGCCGATCCGGCCCCGGCCGTCCGGCCCGCCCGGACCGAGGAAGAAGCCGGCCGGGATGCGGAACTCGCCCTGCCGGTGCGCCAGGGCGTACGCCTGCCAGCGCTGGCCGTCGGGATAGATGTCCACGGTCAGCGGCAGCGGGGTGAGCACCCCGCCGGGGGAGACGTAGCGCTGCCAGGCGCCGGTGGTGATGAACGCCGGCACCGGCTCCCGGACGCTCGTCAGCAGGGGGGTGGGCAGCAGCGGCAGCAGCGCGGCGGCGAAGCCGAGCGCCCAGGCCAGCTCGGTGGAGCGGTGCCGGGGCGGCCGGGCGCGCAGCGAGTCGACCGCGTACGCCAGCAGCAGCCCGATCACCGGTGCCACCACCAGGGCGAGCCGCGAGGGCAGCGCCGCGTTGACCACCGGCAGGTTGTCCAGCACCCCGAACGGCAGCAGTTGGTCGGTCTGCCGGCCGTTCCACTTGGCCGTGGGCCCCCAGGAGAGCACGGCGAAGACCAGCGCGGTCACGCCGAGCGCGGTGAGCGTGGCCCGGAACGCCCGGTCGGCGCGCCGCCGGAGCAGGACGAAGCAGGCCACGGCGAGCAGCAGCAGCGGGATGCCGAAGAAGGAGTTCTCCTCGGTCGGGTTGGGCGCCAGTAAGGTGCCCAGCCCGGCCCAGCCGGCCAGGGACCGGCGGGGGTACGACCCGAACGCCGCGATGTCCTCGGAGTGGATCATCGGGTCGAAGCCGGTGCCGTGGAACCGCTGCGGCCCGGCGAAGTGCAGCCACAGCGGGTACGCGAGCAGAACCCCGGAGACGAGCGCGGTCACGCCGAGGCCGCGCAGGAAGCTCGGCAGGGCCGCCCGCGCCTCGGCCCGCCGGGCCGGGTGCAGCGCCCACACCAGGAGGAACAGGGCGAGCGCCAGCGCCGTGAAGAAGAGCCCCTCGGCGGCGATCGAGAACGCGACGGCCACCAGCACGCCGAGCACGACGCCGCCGGCGACGGCGCGCCCGGGGCGGCGCAGCCGGAGCACGCCCCAGACGAGCAGCGGCACCAGCCAGCCGGCGGTCCAGTTCAGGTGCGCGTTGGCGTGCGACACCATGGCCGGGCAGTAGGCGATGAAGAGCGCGCCCACCCCGGCGGCCAGCCGGCTGGCGACCAGGTGCCGGCTGAGCAGCCAGTACCAGGCCACCGCGGTGGCGGCGAGGTTGAGCGTGAGGATCACCAGGAACGTCGCGGGTGGCCCGATGAGGTACGTCAGCGGGGCGAAGACGACCGCGTACGCGGTGATCGAGGTGTTGACCGCGAGGTTCACCCCGTCCGGGACGTTGATCAGGTGGGTGAAGAGCGGGTTCTCCCCGTGGGTCACGGCGTGCCCGCCGAAGGCCAGCAGCCACTCGAAGAGGGCCTGGTCGCTGGAGTTCACGGTGATCGTGAGGGCGTTCGGGTCCCGCCACATCCCGCTGGTCACCCAGAGCGCGAGGGCCACCGCGGCGAGCACCAGCACCAGGTCGGCCCGCCGGTTCCGGGTGGCGGGCGCGGTCGACGGGCCGGTGGCCAGGGACGGGGAGGACGGCACGCAGCGGACGTTACCAACCGGACCTGGACCCGCCGGGCAGACACGAAACCCGGCGGGCGCGGCCCCGGCCGCACACTTCGGCGTTCGTGAATGTGTGAGCGGCGGCCATTCCGGGAGCGTGAAACACGGACGTAACGTCGCGGCAACTCGACAGTGACCCAGTTCACAATTCGTCGTCAGGAGGTCGCCGTGCGCCGATCCTCATCCCTTCTCACCCGCCTGGCCGGGGTGGCGGCCGGCGTCGTGCTGGCCGCGGCCGCCGTCCTCGTCGCCGCCCTGCCCGCGCAGGCCGCCACGCTCTCCCAGGTCACCGGCTTCGGCTCGAACCCCGGCAACCTGGCCATGTACGCCTACCGCCCGGACGGCCTGCCGGCCAACGCCCCGGCCGTGGTGCTGCTGCACGGCTGCACCCAGAACGCCTCGACCTACTTCACCAACTCGGGCTGGCAGAAGTACGCCGACCAGTGGAAGTTCACGGTGATCGTGCCGCAGCAGCCCTCGGCCAACAACGCCAACTCCTGCTTCAACTGGTTCGAGACCGGGGACACCGCCCGGGGCCAGGGCGAGGCGCTGTCCGTGAAGCAGATGGTGGACCACGCCAGGGCGAACTACGGCACCGACGCGAGCCGGGTCTACGTCAGCGGCCTGTCCGGCGGTGGGGCGATGAGCGCCGTCATGCTCGCCACCTACCCGGACGTGTTCGCCGCCGGCTCGGTCATCGCCGGCATCCCCTACCGCTGCGCCACCAGCATGGTCAATGCCTTCTCCTGCATGAACCCGGGCGTCGACAAGACCCCGGCGCAGTGGGGCGACCTGGTCCGCAACGCCTACGCCGGCTACACCGGCAAGCGCCCCCGGGTGGCCATCTGGCACGGCACCGCGGACACCACGGTCGCGCCGCTGAACGCCGCCGAGTCGCGGGACCAGTGGACCAACGTGCTCGGCGTCTCGCAGACCCCCACCAGCACCGCCGCCCTGCCGGCCGGCACGAGCCTGGAGGTCTACGGCAGCGACCAGGTGCGGCTCTACCGGGTCTCCGGCATGGGCCACGGCACCCCGGTCGACCCGGGCTCGGCGACCGACCAGTGCGGCACCGCCGGGGCGTACTTCCTCGACACCATCTGCTCGACCTACCGCGACGCGCTCTTCTTCGGCCTGAACGGCGGAGGCGGCACGCCCAGCCCGACGCCGACGGCCACCGCGTCGCCGACCCCGACCACCGCGCCGGTCTGCGTCACCGCGAGCAACTACGCGCACGTGACGGCCGGCCGCGCCTACCAGTCCGGCGGCTACGCCTACGCGCTGGGCAGCAACCAGCGGATGGGCCTCTACAACACCTTCTACACGAGCACCCTCAAGCAGACCGGCCCCGCCTACTGGGTCATCGGCTGCTGACCACGCCGCCGCCCTCGCCGGCTCAGTCGGTGAGGGCGGCGTGCAGCGCGCCCGGCAGGTCCGGGTGGGTCCAGGTGAAGCCGGCCCTGCCGAGCACGCCGGGCAGGACCCGCGTGCTGGTGAGCGCCTCGTGGGCGAAGCCGCCGAGGGCGACCTTCAGGGCCAGCGCGGGGACCGGCATGACCGCCGGCCGGTGCAGCTGGCGGGCGAGTTCCCGGGTGAACTCGGCGTTGGTGACCGGGGCTGGACCGACCACGTTGACCGGACCGGCGAGGTCGTCGCGCGCCAGCAGGAAGGCCACGCCGTCCAGCCAGTCCCGCAGGGCGATCCACGGCACCCACTGCCGGCCGTTGCCCAGCTTGCCGCCGACCCCGAGCCGGAACGGCAGAAGCTGCGGCTTGAGCATGCCGCCGTCGCGGTGCAGCGGCAGCCCGGTACGCAGCCGTACCACCCGGGTCCCGGCGTCCTCGGCCGGGCGGGTGGCGGCCTCCCACACCCGGCAGACGTCGGCCAGGAAGCCTTCGCCGGCCGGCGAGTCCTCCTCGACCGTCCGGTCACCGGTGTTGCCGTACCAGCCGACCGCCGAGGCGTTGAGCAGCGCCGCGGGCCGGTCGGCGGCGGGCAGCCCGGCGATGGTGATCGCCAGCGTGGTGGTGCTGTCCACCCGGCTCGACCGGATCAACCCCTTGTACGCGTCGTTCCAGCGCTTGTCGCCCACCCCCGCGCCGGCCAGGTTCACCACCGCGTCGGCGTCGGCCATCACCTGCGGGTCGAGCTGCGCGGCGGACGGGTTCCACCGCCGCTCGTCAGGGGTGCGGGGTGCGCGGCGGACCAGGCGGGTGACCTGGTGCCCGTCCGCGGTGAGTCGGTCGACCAGTCGGGTGCCGAGGAAGCCGGACACTCCGGCCATGAGGATCCGCATGCGCATATCTTCGGGTACGGACGCCGGATCGGATGCGTTGAGCGAAATCACTCACTCGTCGTTCCCGACTCCTGCCCGCTGACCTTCGCTCCGGCACCGACGCGACTCCCGTGAGTGAGCCACGGTTCACTCCCCGGTCCGGCCGTCGACCGCCTCACGCAGGATGTCGGCGTGCCCGAGGTGGCGGGCGTACTCGTCGGTCATGTGCGCGAGGATCCAGCGCAGGGAGTGGGCGCTCCCGGTGCCGGGGTGGTGGCCGACCGCGTCCAGCGGGCGTTCGGCGGTGATCAGCCGTGCGGTGGCCACCTCCGCCCGCCAGAGCGCGAACGTCTCCGCGCCGGTGGCCCGGGCGACGTCGGTGAACGGGGCGTCCGGATCGTCGGTGAGGTCGAAGAGGTCGCCCGGGAAGGCGCCGGCGAGCACCGCCTGGAAATACCACCGCTCCACGGTGGCCAGGTGCCGGACCAGGCCGATCAGCGACAGGCCGGACGAGGGCACCGGCCGCAGCCGGAGTTGCGCGTCGGTGAGCCCGGCGCACTTGCGGACCAGGGCGTCCCGCTGGAAGTCCAGGAAGGTCTCCAGCAACGTCCGCTCGTCCACGGTGGCCGGCAACGCGAAACGTTCATCGATCATCGTTCGCATCGTACGCGCGTTCGACTCCTGGTGGTGGACCCCGGCCCGGTCAACCGGTCGCGGCTCCACGCGAGTTGTCTCATTCCTGGCTGGTCAGTGCGGCCGCCACGGCCAGCGCGAACCGTCCCGGGTTGTCGACCATGATGTTGTGGCCGCAGTCCGGGATGGCCACCGCGCCGACACCCGCGGCCGCCAGCCGGTCCGCGTCGAACCGCGGCCCGTCGGCCGCCGGGTACAGCACCGTGCGCGGCACGGGAAGCCTCGCCAACTCCTCGCGCACGCCCGGGGTCGTGCCGCGGAGCAGGCTCATCGCCGTGCGGTAGAGCGCCTCCCGTCCGGCCAGGCGCATGGTGGCCGCCCACTCCGGCCCGACGAAGGCCAGCGTCTCGTCCCAGCCGTGGTCCAGGAACGCCTGCTCGGTGTGGTAGACGCCGATGCCCGAGCTGCCGGGCCGTTTCGTTGTCGGCAACGTCTCCACCGCGTCGAGGGCGGGATCGACGAGCACGAGGCGGCGTACCAGCCCGGGGTGGCGCGCCGCCAGCAGGACCGCGACGGCGCCGCCCGCACTGTGCGCGATCACGTCGGCGTCCTTCACCGCCGCCCGGTCCAGCGCGTGGGCCAGCAGGTCCGCGTGCATGTCCAGGGTGTACGCCGCGTGCGCCGGCCGGTCGCTGATCCCGAAGCCCAGCAGGTCCATGAGCAGTGAGCGGTGCCCGGTCAGCGCGGGATGTGCGACGGCCTCGCCGTAGTAGGGCGCGGAGCTGGCACCGAGTCCGTGCAGGTAGACGCGGGTGGGTTCGGTGCCGGGGAGCTCGACCCAGCGGATGCGGGAACCATCCGGGGTCACGAGGGCGCTATGCATAGAACGGAAGATACCTTGTATCCGAGGTATAAAGGCAAGAGGGTATCTCGACGAGAGGGTATGATCTGGATCATGTTGGAACTCGCGACCCTCGGATTCCTCTACGACGAACAGCTGCACGGCTATGACCTGCGTAAGCGCATCGCCGCCCTGACCGGGCACGTGCGGCCGATCGCCGACGGCACGCTCTACCCGCTGCTCAAGCGTCTGGAAGCGGCCGGACTGCTGACCCGCGAGCTCCAGCCCGGCCAGGTGGCCGCACCGCGACATGTGCTGTCGCTGACCGCCGCCGGCCGCCAGGCCCTGCTCGACCGGCTGCGTGAGCCCGACGAACTGTTCGTCACCGACGAGAACCGCTGGTTCACCCTGCTCGCGTTCCTGCGGCACCTCGACGACCCGGCCGCCCAGGCGGCGGTCCTGCGGCGGCGCCTGACCTTCCTCACCCAGCCGGCCAGCTTCTTCTGGGACGGCGACCGGCCGCTGCGCGCCGCCGACTTCGACGACCCGTTCCGGCAGGGGCTGTTCACGATCGCGACGGCAACGACACGTACCGAGCTGACCTGGCTGCGTGAGACGCTCGCGGACCTCGACGGCTGAGCAACCCGGGCGCCGCACCGGGGCGGCCGGAGTCGGTCAGGCGACGGCGGCCAGGCGGGGGAGGAGCGGGGACAGCTGGTCGACGGCGTCGGCGCGTACCACGAAGCGGGTGACCTCCCAGCGGCGCCGGTGCTCGGCGACCGCGGCGACGATCTCGTCGGCCGTACCGATCAGCACGAACGGGGTGGCGAGCAGGTCGGCGACGCGCAGCCCGGTCTCGGCGGCGATCGGGGCGGCGGCGGCCTCCGCGTCGTCGGTCACGGTCACCTGCTGGACCAGGGCCTCCAGCGCGGGCGGGGCGTCCCGCCCGGCAGCCCCGGCCGCCACGTGCGCGAGCTGCGCCTCGATCTGCTCACCCCGCCACCGCACGTCGTGCTGGTGACCGTCGGCGAGGGTACGCCCGAAGCCGGTCAGGCCGACCACGTCGGCGTGGGCGCCGGCCCAGCGCAGCAGCGTCGAGTTGGCCGTACCCATGGTGAGGGGAACCCGGCCCTGCACCGGTCGCAGCTCGGTGAGCCGGGCGGCCCGGGCGACCAGTTCCGGGATGTCCACGCTGACCTCTTTCCCGGCCAGCAGGTCGCGCACGGCCTCGGCGACCGCGACGCAGCGGCGGACCCGGGCGGCGACGTCGGGGCGCTCGCGCCCGACGGCCCGCCACTCGGCCGGGGTGTGCCCGGCGCCGAGGCCGAGCCGGGCCCGCCCGCCGGAGACCACGTCGAGGGTGGCCACATCGGTGGCGAGCAGGATCGGCTCCCGCACACCGGCGTTCGACACGTACGAGCCGAGGCCGAGCGTCGACGTGACCGCCGCCGCGGCGGCGAGGGCCACGAACGGCGACGCGCCGTGACCCGGGTGGTCGGAGGCCAGCAGCGCGTCGAAGCCGGCGGCCTCGACCCGCCGGGCCAGGCCGGTCCAGCCGGCCGCGTCGGTGGGCCGGGCCTGCACGGAGAAGATCGCCATCAGCCCAGCATTCCCGCCGCGCCACCTCCCGAGCCAGCCCGCGCGGGCCGATTCTGCCGAGGGCCGAACCCGGCCCGGATGTTAGGAAGGGCCCCCTGTACAACGCCAGGCGTTAACCGGGGGCCCCTCCTTTCAGGCGGACTCGTGCACGGCGGCGAGGCGGGACAGGTCGTCGTCGGTGAGCCGCAGGGTGGCCGCCGCGACGTTCTGCTCCAGGTGCGCCGGGTTGCCGGTGCCCGGGATGGCGAGCACGTTCGGCCCCTGCCGCAGCGTCCACGCCAGCCGGACCTGCGCCGGGGTCACCCCGTGCGCTCCGGCCACCGCGCGCACCTCGTCGTGCTCCTCGCCGCTCGCCCCGGCCTCCCGCCCGCTGGTGGCGAGGGAGAAGAACGGCACGAACGCGGTCCCGTGCGCGGCGCAGTCCCGGATCAGCGCGTCGTTGCTCCGGCGGTAGCCCAGACCCCACGAGTTCTGCACGCAGACCACCGGGGCGATGGCACGCGCCTCGGCGACCTGCTCCGACGTCACGGCCGAGACGCCGAGGTGACGGATCAGGCCGGCGACGCGCAGTTCGGCGAGCGCGCCGAAGTGCTCGGCCAGCGGCTCCGGGCCGTACACCCGGAGGTTGACCACGTCGAGGTGGTCCCGGCCGAGCTGGCGCAGGTTCTCCTCGACCTGGCCGCGGAGCTGGTCCGGCCGGGCCATCGGCAACCACCGCCCCGACGGGTCCTTGCCCGGCCCCACCTTGGTGACGATGACCAGATCCTCCGGGTACGGCGACAGCGCCCGGTTGATCAGCTCGTTGGCCGAGCGCAGCGGCGAGAAGTAGAACGCCGCGGTGTCGATGTGGTTGACCCCGAGCTCGACCGCGCGGCGCAGCACCGTCACCGCCCGGTCCCGGTCACTGGGGCTGCCGTCCGCGTTCGCGGTCAGCCGCATCGCGCCGAAGCCGATCCGGTTGACCGTGCGGTCGCCGAGCTGCCAGGTGCCCGCCGCGGCGGCGTCGACGGTGTCGATGGTCATGCGGTCTCCGTCCGTTCGAGGATGTCCCCGTTTCCGGGTGGCGTGACGCCGAGCAGTTCCACGGGGTCGCCGCCCAGCCGGTTCAATGCGGCGACCAGTTTCCGCTCCTCGTAGCTGAAGTGCGACTCCAGCAGCGCGGCCAGCCCGTCCAGCTCGGCCCGGACGGACCGGCCGTCGGTCGCCCCGGCGAGCAGGGCGTCGATCCGGCGCAGCAGGTCGGCGACCACCCGGTGGTCCGCGCTCAGTTCGGCGAGCACGGGGCGCAGCTCGGGCGCCTGCTCGGCCAGGGCCTGGAACGCGCCGCCGTCCTCGCCGGTGTGGTGCCGGTCCAGTGCGGCGCAGAAGCCGACGCAGTGCGCGCGCAGCTCCCGGGTCAGGGCGGCGCCGTCGCCGTCGGGGGAGTCGAGGCTCGCGCGGAGCCCGGCCAGCTCCTCGCGGAGCCAGTCATGGATCTCGATCAACTGGGTGCCGAGGGCGGTCAGCCGCGCGCTCGGTGGGTGGGATGGGTGCACATGGTCCCCTGCCGTCCCGCGCCTCCATGCCCACGGCGGCCTTCCTGCCGGGTGCACCGCGACGCTGCGCAGCAGTCTAGAGCACGGGGGGCCTCACTCGGCCTCGTCGCGCTCGTGCGGTTCGTGCCAGCGCGCCCGGTAGGCCGCCTCGTGGGCCTCGTGGCTGGTGCGCTCCTCGAAGACCAACCCCCGCAGCGCCCGCCGGCCCTCGTCGAAGACCACCACCTCGGCGGCGACCATGCCGATGGTGATCGCGGTCAGCAGTGCCAGGGCGGCCAGCGCCGGCAGGTGTGCGGCCACCGGGATGCTCACGGCGAGCAGTAGCACGGCGCCCACCCGGGTCCAGCTCACGGTGCGCAGGGTACGGAGCTGGAAGAGCATGTTGCCGCAGATGTAGCAGATGACCCCGCCGAAGAGCAGCGGGACGCCGGGGCCCTGCGCGGAGAGGTGCTGCGGCACGTGCGGGTCGGCGATCTGGTGCACGATCATTTCCGCGCCGAGCGCGAACAGGATGATGCCCGCGATCATCGGCAGGAATAGGTAGCCGTAGGCGTCCCGGGCCATGGCGACGCGCGGACCGTCCTCGGCGGCGTGCAGGGCGATCCGGGCGGCCGGCCCGACCATGTCGTAGTGCGCCCACCAGAGCGCCGCGGTGAAGAAGATGCCGAGCACAGCCGCCGCCACGGCCGGCCAGGTCGGCGGCTGGCCGAGCAGGTTGCTGCCGACGCCGACCGAGATGACCGACTCGCCCAGGGCGATGATCAGGATGAGGTCGTACCGCTCGGTCCAGTGCTCGGCGGAGGCGACGCCCCAGCCCCAGGTGCCCGCGATCAGACCGGTGGAGTACTGGAGCAGCACGACGGTCGCCCACAACCCGTCCCGGATCGCCGCCGACGAGAAGAGGTCGTCGATCTTCGGCGGGATCAGCGCGGCGACCCCCAGCAGCAGGGTGCTGCCCACCAGCTCGGGGGTGAACCGGAGGAGCTGCCGGCGCTCCGTCGGGCTGTCCCGCACGGCGTGCAGGTAGAGCAGCAGGTGCACGCCGCGGATCACGGTGTAGCTGACCGCCGCGACGATCGGCCCGGCCGCGTTGCCCCGCGGGTCCCGGAACGCGTTCGGCAGGGACAGGGCGAAGGTGAACAGGGCCGCCATGCCCACCGTCATGAGCACCGGGACGAAGCCCTCACCGAGCCGGATCCGGGTGGCCACGATGCTGTGCACCACCCACGACCACCAGAGCACGGCCAGCACCAGCAGCGCGTGCAGCAGCGCGCCGCCGGTGACCTCGAGCGCGGTGGCCCGGGTGATGATGAAGAACGAGAAGACGAAGACCAGGTCGAAGAAGACCTCGAACCGGTCCACCCGGGCCCCGGGTGCCACCGGCACGGCCGGCCCGAGCCGTCCCCGCCACCCGAAGCCGCTCACCGGACGAGTCTGTCAGCGCCGGGTCCGCGGCGCGCCCGATTCTGCTCAGGCCGGCTGGTGGGGGAGCCAGTCCCGCGTTACGTCGCCGCCACCCGGGGAAGACGCGGGCACCACGGGCCGCCGCTGAGAAGGATGGATCATGGCCACCAGCACACCCGTCACCACGCCGTTCTCGCGCGAGACGACCGCCCTGGAGGTGGTCGCGGGCCTCGACCTGACCGGCCGGCGGGCCGTCGTCACCGGCGGCGCCTCCGGCATCGGCGTCGAGACGGCCCGCGCGCTCGCCGCTGCCGGGGCCGACGTCACCCTCGCGGTGCGCAACACCGAGGCCGGGCAGCGGGCCGCCGCCGACATCACGGGCACCACCGGCAACGACCGGATCCTGATCGCCCCGCTCGACCTGGCGGACCTCGGCTCGGTGGCCACCTTCGTCCGCACCTGGGACGGGCCGTTGCACATGCTGGTCAACAACGCGGGCATCATGGCCTCGCCCGAGATGCGCACCGAGCAGGGCTGGGAGATGCAGTTCGCCACCAACCACCTCGGGCACTTCGCGCTGGCCACCGGGCTGTACCGGTCCCTGGCGGCCGCGGGCGGCGCCCGGATCGTCTCGGTCAGTTCCTCGGCGCACCTGCGCTCGCCGGTGGTGTTCGACGACATCCACTTCCGCGAGCGGGCGTACGACCCGTGGGCGGCGTACGGGCAGTCCAAGACGGCGAACGTGCTCTTCGCGGTGGACGCCACCCGGCGCTGGGCCGACGACGGGATCTACACCAACGCGCTCATGCCGGGCGCGATCCGGACCAACCTGCAGCGCTACGTGAGCGACGAGGACCTGGCCCGGCTGCGCGCCGAGAGCGGCGGCGGGGACTCGCCGAGCTGGAAGAACACCGAGCAGGGAGCGGCCACCTCGGTGCTGGTCGCCGCCTCGCCGCTGGTCGCCGGGGTCGGTGGCCGGTACTTCGAGGACTGCCAGGAGGCCGGGCCGAACCAGCCGGGCACCCGCACCGGCTACGCCCCGTACGCCCGCGATCCGGAGGCCGCCGAGCGGCTCTGGGAGGTCTCCGAGGAGCACCTGCGCGGCTGACCCGGAAACGACGAGAGGGGCGGGGGGGGGGGGGGGGGCCGGCCCCCGGGCCGGCGAGGGTGGGGGCCCCGGCCCCGCGGCCTCGTGTGGGGGGGCCCCCCCGGCCTGTTCGC